>NZ_PYCI01000129.1:0-18931 GCF_003015105.1 Chroococcidiopsis sp. CCALA 051
TCTGTATAGTAGGCGAACTATGACATTTTGACGACAGGAAAACAAAAATGGCGCTTCAACTTGGCGATACAGTACCTAACTTTACCCAGTCCTCTTCATTTGGGGATATCGATTTTTACGAATGGGCTGGTGATAGCTGGGTAGTGCTTTTCTCTCACCCTGCTGACTATACCCCTGTTTGCACGACAGAATTAGGCGAAGTCTCAAAACTGAAGCCTGAATTTGATAAGCGGAATGTAAAAGTGATTGCTTTGAGCGTTGATGATGCTGAATCTCACAAAGGTTGGATTGGCGATATCAATGAAACTCAATCCACAACCGTTGACTATCCGATTTTGGCAGATCCCGACAAAAAAGTCTCTGATTTGTATGGCATGATCCACCCGAACGCCAATGCTAAAGTTACCGTTCGTTCGGTTTTTGTGATTGACCCCGCCAAAAAATTGCGCTTGACTATCACTTACCCACCTAGCACTGGTCGTAACTTTGAAGAAATCTTGCGGGTGATCGATTCTCTGCAACTAACTGATAACTACAGCGTTGCTACGCCAGTGAACTGGAAAGATGGAGATGATGTAATTGTCGTACCTTCTATGTCAACTGAAGAGGCGAAGCAAAAATTCCCTAAAGGAATTCAGGAAGTTAAGCCATATTTACGGGTAACTCCTCAGCCCAATAAATAAATTCGAGAGTTCGAGAATTCCGATTGATGTAGAGACGTTACATGTAACGTCTCTACTAATTTATGTGCGCAGCTTATTGATAGAATGCTACATCTATCGCTTTGGAGAGGGAAAACACCTTGCAAAGCCTACTACGCATATCAAAAATCATCGACACGATGAACGAATGGATTGGACGCTTCACGGCTGGCTTCGTCCTGCTCATGGTACTCGTCGGAGTCTGGAACGTCGTCGGTCGCTATCTAGGACGGGCAGTAGGACAAAACTTGAGTTCTAACGCTTTAATTGAAGCTCAATGGTATTTATTCGATCTTGTATTTCTTTTGGGTGCTGCCTACACCCTCAAATATAACGATCACGTCCGAGTAGATATTTTCCATCGTAACTGGTCGCCCAAACTCAGAGCCTTGACCGATCTCTTAGGCACAATATTATTTCTGATTCCTTTTTGCATTATCGTGCTGGTTGTTTCTTGGGACACCATTCTTGTCTCTTGGAGAATTGGCGAAACTTCTCCCGATCCTGGTGGATTACTCCGCTACCCAATCAAAACGATGATTATCGTTAGTTTGGTGTTACTGATTTTTCAAGGGATTTCTGAAGCCATCAAAAACTTAGCTATTATCACCAATCGAATGCAGCAGGAGGAACAGAGTGATAACCCTGGAACTGGACTATGAGTGGTTAGGTCCCTTGATGTTTGCAGGGGCGCTGGTACTACTTTCTTTCGGCTACCCAGTTGCATTTGCTTTAGGTGGAGTAGCAATTTTATTTGGCTTGCTAGGTATTAGTTTGGGTGTATTCGACCCGATTTTTCTCACGGCAATGCCTCAGCGGATTTTTGGCATCATGGCTAATTACACGCTGCTGGCAATTCCCTATTTCATCTTTCTGGGTTCGATGCTGGAAAAGTCGGGTATCGCTGAGAATCTGCTGGAAACAATGGGAATTCTCTTGGGGCGATTGCGTGGAGGTTTGGCTTTAGCAGTCGTGGTTGTGGGGGCGCTACTAGCGGCAACAACGGGTGTAGTCGCTGCAACCGTAGTAGCAATGGGTCTAATTTCCCTCCCAATCATGCTGCGATACGGTTACGATAAACGATTAGCTACTGGCGTAATTGCTGCTTCTGGGACGTTGGGACAGATTATTCCTCCTAGCGTAGTGTTAGTCGTATTAGGCGATCAGTTGGGCGTTTCCGTTGGAGATCTATTTATTGGTTCCGTCATTCCTGGTTTGATGATGGCAGGAGCATTTGCCATACACGTTGTAGTTGTAGCGTTCCTCAAGCCAGAAGTAGCCCCAGCTTTACCAGAAGATGTCAGGGCAGCAGCAGGAAAAAATTTGGGTAAACGAGTTGTACAGGTGATGATCCCGCCCTTGCTGTTGATTTTATTAGTGTTAGGTAGTATCTTCTTTGGCATTGCCACGCCAACAGAAGCAGGTGCAGTAGGATGCTTGGGCGCAATAGTACTAGCTGGTTTTAACCGTCAGTTGAGTTGGCGATCGCTCTGGCAAGTTTGCGACGTTACCCTGCGAATTACCAGCATGGTCATTTTTATTTTAATTGGCTCGACCGCTTTTAGTTTGGTATTTCGCGGCTTAAACGGCGATCGCTTCATGTTTGACGTTCTGACTAATCTACCTGGCGGCGAAATCGGCTTTTTGTTCGTCAGTATGCTGGTGGTGTTTATCCTCGGCTTTTTTATCGATTTCTTCGAGATTGCCTTTATCGTCGTACCTCTATTTGTTCCCGTAGCGCAGAAATTAGGCTTGAATCTCATTTGGTATGGCGTGGTATTAGGAGCTAACTTACAAACATCCTTTCTCACTCCGCCTTTCGGCTTTGCTCTGTTCTATCTACGGGGTGTTGCTCCCCGCGAAGTTACTACTGGAGATATTTATCGCGGTGTGGTTCCGTTTATCATCCTGCAACTACTCGTTTTATTGGCGATTATCGTCTTCCCTGGAATTGTTAGTTTTCTTCCCTCACTGATTCGCTGAACTCGTATCTGTCTGAGAGTCCGTGCGGCTAAGAATTCTATTCACTGAGGCTGAGTCTGAGGCGATCGCCTTGACTTCAAACAAGTTTAATCCAACCAAAATTACAATAACTCCACCACAGTCGCAGGATAATTAAGATAGAAACACTATTTTCATTTGAGTTATTACAGCCAATGGATAAAAATCTAGCAGCTGTCTATCTGCTAATCTTGTTAGTCCTGCTGGGCGGAACGGCGCTGGCTATCTTTCGCCAAGTCTTTAAAACGCGCCGCGTTGAAGGTACTCTGGCACAACTGCAAAAAAAGTTGTCTCAAGCCCAAGGCACGGCTGAAGAGCATTACGAGTTGGGTGGAATTTATTTAGATAAAAAACTTTACACCCAGGCGATCGCCAATTTCCAAAAAGCACTCAAAGCAGCGGAGCAAGAAGAGCAAAACCCAGAAAATCTAGCTCTCATCTACAACGGCTTGGGTTATGCTTATTTTGCTCAAGACCAATACGACTTGGCAATTCGCAACTACAAAGAAGCCTTGAGATTATATCCAAGCTATACTACAGCGCTTAATAACGTCGGTCACGCCTACGAACGAAAGAACTTGACTACCCAAGCACTACAAGCTTACGAGCAAGTATTAGAGTCAGAGCCAAAAAACAGTACGGCAAAACGACGGGCTGCATCTCTTCGCAAGCGGGTTGCTTAGCGAAGAATAGGGTGCGTTATTGAACGCACCCTAAGCTTTTTAACCCCCCCTCCCTCAAATTAAGCTTCTTTGTTGAAAAAGCCTTGAATTTGTCTGATTGCAGCAGGAGCAATGTTAAATAGCGCCCAGCTAGCAGCAGCGATTACTGGTAGCAGAACAAAAGCAACGCGCAGATCGATGTCCATATGTCTTCCTCTCTTAAATAGAGTTTAAAGATTTTTGAAATTTTCTCATCTTTAATTGTTAGCCGAAAACGACAAATTGACTAGTCCTTTTCAAAAGTCAAAAGTTAAAAGTCAAAAGTTAAAACAAACTGCTCCCTTGTCTCCCTTGTCTCCCTTGTCTCCCTTGTCTCCCTTGTCTCCCTGTCTCCCTTGTCCCTAGTCTCGGTAAAATCCTAGATCGGTTCCCTTCCCTGCATGGACGAGGGCGAGTTTTTCGTAGCGACGAGCGTGTTCGATCAATTCTGCGGCTTCGGTTTGGGAGACTTCCCGTAAAATTTTGGCAGGTACTCCGACAACAAGCGATCGCGGTGGTACATCTTTACTCACAACTGCTCCCGCTCCCACAATGCTTCCCGCTCCGACTCTAACACCATCTAAAATTACTGCGCCAATACCGATTAAACTGCCCCGCTCGACGTAAGCTGAATGCACGACCGCCCGATGTCCTACCGTAACATAATCTTCCAAAACAGTCGGTTTCCCAGGATCGCCGTGTAAGATAGCGCCATCTTGAATATTAGTACATTCACCAATTTCAATCCTTTCGACATCGCCGCGCACCACGGCTCCGTACCAAATACTCGCACCTTTTGCCAGCTTGACAGCGCCCATGACGACAGCATTAGCTGCAACAAAGGCAGCCGGGGAAAGATCGGGAATTGACCAGTAGGATTGGGCAGACACGATAGAATGTTCTATATGATGATTAAGAATCATCGTTTAGCTTAAAACCTTAAGATTCCAAATCTATAATGGTGTAGCTATTCTATACAAAAAATCGCAATGTGATAGTCTTTAGGAGGCGGTGGTGGGTCTAAAAAGCTCTAGTTGGTCGCAAAAACAGAATCGAATCAACGGCAGTGGTAGACAAGTCAGTATTCTGGTTTACGCCTCATGATCAATCCAGGCTTGCAGTACCCAATATTTGGTCCAGAAATTCCGTGTCCCCACTGTCGCCAACCGATCCCGGCGCTAACGTTGACGGATACTTATTTATGTCCGCGTCATGGGGCTTTTGAAGCCGATCCGAAAACAGGTGAATTGATTCATCTCCAGTCAGGTCGCCACTGGCGGCGTTGGAATAACGAGTGGTACAGACAACATACCCACCCAGACGGTATTAGGTTTGAAATTCACGAAGCACTGGATAGGCTGTATACACAGGGTTATCGCGCCACGCGGGTGATTATCGCTCGTCGCTATCAAGACTTAATTAGCGGTTACTTGGAGCGCAGTACCCCCTGGAAAGGGCAGTCCGACCAAACCAAACCCAGACTTTACGGCTTACCCGTAGAATTTAGCCCCGATCCTTTAGATGAACCCTGCTGGGAAGTCATTAATTTCGATCTAGAGAAAGAACCAGGAGTCCCCGTTCGCTATCCCTACTTCCGGTTATTTGAGTGAATAGGGAGTCGGGAGTCGGAAGTAGGGAGTAGGGGAAGAAAGTAGTTTTACATCCCCCTTGTCCTCCTTGTCCCCCTTGTCCTCTTTCCCTCGCCCCTTGCCCCTCGCCCCTAGTTATGCACCACGCCTCAATTCGGACTGCAAATATTCACAAAGCGATCGCCTTTTACGAGCAGTTAGGATTTACTGTGTGCGATCGCTTTACCACGGGCTACACTCTGGCTTGCTGGATGGAAGGATTAGGAGGGCGGATTGAATTAATTCAAATTCCCCAGCCGCGCCCCGCCCCAGATGCGTTTGGTGACGAGCATTACGTAGGTTATTACCATCTATCGTTTGATTTGACCGATACTGCTACCGATTTACCAAGTTGGTTAACTTCTGTAAAGGATCGATTTGCCCAAGCTGCTGAAACCCAACCAGAACAGTATCAACCCTTAAAAGTCTTATTGGAACCCACGCAACAACAAATCGGCGATCGCGTTTATGAAGTCGCATTTATCGCCGATACTGATAGTTTACCCTTAGAATTTATTCGGACTTTACCCAAACTATAATCGGTCTAAGCCTCAAGCTAGCGCCAAAGTAGGAACGCTAGTTGCAGTACTGCGCTTGTGGTCTGGATCGTAGAAGGGAAGAGATTTGATGCTGGCAGGGATGGTTTGCCCGTGAATTTCTACAGTCATTTTGGGGGCGAGGGAAGTTGTTGCTTGGGCGTAGTTGGACGATACACAAGCGATCGCAATGTAATTTTGACCTGCGGGCGACCAACAGCCGCTCGTTACCTGACCGATTGTTTGTTCTCCTACGCGGACGGGGAACTTCGTCCGCCAGGGGGTACGCAAATCTTGTAAAAACAAAGATTGTTCGCCGTAAGTTTGATGTAAAAACTGGCGATCTAACTCCAATCCTACCAACTGTCGCTGTACCCCTTGTTCTTTTTCCTTCAGCAATGCTTCCCGACCGATGAAACTTGCCTTGCTAAAGTCTACAGTCCAAGCCAAGCTAACTTCTAGGGGAGACACTTTTTCTGCGTCGGTTTGCGCTTGACGAGAGGGAATGTAATCGTATTCGTACCAAATTAGACCAGCTTCAATTCTTGCCAAGTCCAGCGCGTAGAAACCAGCAGGCTGAATACCTTCCGAGCTTCCTGCTTCCATCAAAATATCCCACAGGGCGATCGCATCTTTAGCATCAGACCAGACTTCATAACCGAGATCGCCTGTATAACCCGTGCGGGAAATCACCACCGGGATATCGCGAATTTTTGTCTCGACGAAATTGAAATACTTTAGCCCATCTAAGTTAGTAGCAGCAACTTGATTTAAGATAGTGCGGGATTTCGGTCCTTGTAAGGGTAGGGTGTTAGTCGCCAGAGTTTTATCTTGAATTTCGACCTGCAAGCCTGTGGCATTTGCCTGTACCCAATCCAAGGTTGGTGTATTAGTCGTCAATTGAAACGTTGTTTCGTCAAAACGATAAACTGTGCCATCGTCGAGCAACTTACCCGCAGCATCGCACAGAGCTGTATACATGACTTGCCCGATTTTGCACTTATTAATATTGCGCGTAATCAAGCGATCCAGTAACAAAGCTGCATCCGCACCGCGAATGAGATAGACGTACAGTGGAAAGAAATCAAACAAAGCAGCCGTATTACGAATTGCCAAATATTCAGGCATGACCGAGAAGTTATAAGTATCTGCCATAATGTAACCTTCCCAGGACTGCCATTTCCGAGACTTACACAGTGCTGCGACTCTAGGATATACGGGTGTTGGTTTTAACATAATTTAGTGAGTAGTGAGTAGTGTGAAGAAGTGGCAAGTGGGGAGTGAGAGAATTTTTTGACTTTTAACTTTTGACTTTTGACTTTTGATTCCCGACTCCCGCTTCTATTGCAGGTTGGAGGAAATGGGGTGATTCGCTCAGCATTGTTCCTAGACGTTTGATTTTTTCGACGAGGGCAACTGTGCGATCGAAGGTGACTAGGGGATTAATCAGGGTAAATTTTAGATATGCCTTGCCTTGGATTTCGGTCTGACCGATGACGGCTTTACCTGTCTGTAATAAGGCTTGTTTGATGCCCAAATTTACAGCATTGGTGGAGCGATATCGAAAGACAACAGTACTCATTTCGGGGCTGACTGCTAGTTCTAGCTGCGGATCTTGCTCGATGTGTGCCGCAATTTGCTGAGTGATTTCAATGCCGCGATCGACAACGCCAGCAAAGAATTCTCGCCCGAGGGCGCGAAAGGCAATATATGGTTTGACTGCATCAAACCGACGAGTGGTCTGAATTGATTTTGTCACTAAATCGGGAATGCCTTCGTCTTCGTTATGCTCTGGATTTAGGTAAGCAACATTCAGCCGCATCAACTCAAAGCGAGATTTATCTTTGAGTAAGAACAGACTACAGGGAATCGGTTGATAGAAGAGTTTGTGAAAATCGATCGTGATAGAATCTGCTTGGTGAATGCCAGCTAGTTTCTGGCGATGGCGATCGCTGAGCATTAACGCTCCACCATAGGCAGCATCGACGTGCAACCAAGTGTTGTGTTCGTGGGCGATCGCAGTCATTTCGGCGATCGGGTCGATACTACCAAAATCTGTCGTCCCAGCTGTTGCGACAATGCAAATTGGAATCAAATCTTGGCGATCGATATCTTCTAAGCACTGCACCAAATGTTGAGAACAGAGGCGATAGTTCTTGTCAACTTTGACGCGCACGACTGCATTCATCCCTAAGCCTAAAATCGCTGCCGATTGTTGAACGCTAAAGTGTGCTACCTCCGAACAGAGAATCCGAAATCGCCCTGCTAAGTTTGGCAACCCGTGCAGCTGACTTGTAAATCCACGTTGCTGCAAAGCATAATCCCGCGCTAGCATCAACGCCATAAAATTTGACTGCGTGCCACCACTGGTAAGAGTGCCATCAGCGTTGGCATCGTAACCATACAACTGACACATAAAGTTAATCAAATTCTGCTCTAGTAACGTCGCTGCGCCACTTTGATCCCAAGAGTCCATCGACTGATTAAATGCCGAGATCAGCATTTCTGCTGCTAGAGAGGGAATTAGAACTGGGCAGTGCAAGTGAGCCACGCAATCGGGATGATGCACGGCGATCGAATGGCTGAAGATCGCCTCTACAGCTTCTTGTAGAACTTGCTGAGTCGGAATTCCTTGCTCTGGCAGAATCTTTTGAGTGAGAAACTCGCTGAGAGTTGCGGGAGATAAGCCACTGAAAACTCGTTCTTGCTGGCTCAGGCAGTCCTGAATTAACTTCTGAGTTTGCTGTACAGTTTGAGCGTATTGGGCTAAGCTTTCAGGATTGTGGTTGAGAAAATGCTGTAAGTCCATTTTTGATTAAATGTTCTCCTGGGCAACAGCTGCAACTGCATCTCGGAAAATTTGACAGACATCATCAATCTGTGGTGCTTCGATAATCAGAGGTGGTAGAAAGCGCACGACGCTGGAATTACGACCACCTAGTTCGATAATTAAACCGCGATCGAGACACTCAGCTTGAAGTTGGCGACCCAGGTGTCTGACTTGTGCGGATAGTTCTACTCCCACCATTAGCCCCCGTCCCCGCACGTCGGCAATCAAGTGGGAAAATTCGGCTTGAATTTGCCATAACTGCATCTGAAAATGCATCCCCATTTGCTCAACATAGCTAGCGAGTTGATTTTCACGGATGTAGCGAATGGTGGCGAGTCCAGTCGCCATTGCTAGTTGATTGCCTCGGAAAGTGCCTGCGTGTGCGCCTGGTTGCCATGTATCTAATTCATCTTTGTAAAGAATGACTGCTAGCGGTAAACTACCCCCAACTGCTTTGGATAGAACGATGACATCAGGTATGATTCCAGAACGTTCAAAGGCGTAGAGCGTCCCTGTTCTACCTAGACCAGTTTGAACTTCATCCGCAATTAAGGGAATGTTTCGTTCTCGCGTAATTCTGCGTACCTCTCGCACCCAAGCGTCCGGTGCTGGAATTACACCACCTTCACCTTGAACGATTTCCATGACTAAACCAGCTAGGGGAAGAATGCCACCCTCTGGATCGCCCAAGGTTGTCTCTAGGTATTGGCTACACTGTTGAGAATCTTGCTCGCAGTCGCCTGCACCGATAGGATAGCGATGATGATAAGGGTAGGGGAAGAAATGAACATCTGGCATTAACCCTGGAACTTGCATTTTGGGACCTAAACTTCCCATCAGTGCCAAAGAACCGTGAGTCATGCCGTGGTAGCCACCGCGAAAAGCACCAACTGCCCGTCTACCTGTTGCCGTTTTGACTAACTTGAGTGCAGCTTCAACGGCATCGGAACCGGAGGGACCGCAGAATTGAATTTTGGCATTTTTGCTAAATTCTGCTGGCAAGGACTCGAATAACTCGGAAACAAACTCATCCTTAATTGGCGTGATCAGATCCAATGTCTGCATGGGCAGATCGTTATTGAGTGCGTCGTAAATTGCTTGCTTGACGGCTGGGTGGTTGTGTCCTAAAGGTAATGCACCCGCGCAAGCTAAGCAGTCGATGTATGTTTTGCCATCTACATCTTTAACGTAAATGCCCTTAGCTTCTGATAGTGCTAAACCCAAGTTTCGAGCGTATGTTCGCGCGTTTGATTCGCGGCGAGCTTGTCTTTCTAAAATGGGACTCGATCGCTTAATAATAGTTACCATGAATAGTCCTGAGTAATTTGTGAATGAGTTAAGTCAAGAGAAATAACATAGCTTGCAATGCACAGAACTCGCTTGGGATAGCTGCGTTATAAGAGCTATACCAGAGCTAAAGAAGTCATCTGAACATGTTTAATCCTACTGAGTTGAGTACAAGAAACTATTTCTACAGCTCTTAGCTGTCAAAGATATTTTTTACCATGCCTTTTACCTATGTTTGGCAAAACTTCAAACTGGAGATATCTCATACACTACTATCAAAATAGTTGAATTCAGATGAAAAGCCATGCATATAGCTATCTAAAATCACTGAATATATATCGATAGGAAATGAAGGATAGCAGATGATTTTTACATATATTTATCAGGTTTTTACTCAATACATAATATAGATATTCAAGCAACAAAGAGTCACTTGTTTTCGATCTTATTTATGTTATTTGAGTTGACCGAGTTTAGAATTTCTTATCGCAAAGATTTAAACTCGTTATGATTCGATAATTTCATTATTTCTTAAGATTGTCAACTAGTATTTTCCGCAAGAAATAAAAATATTCAATGTGTTTTTTTTTACTTAGAACTTAGTAAGTATAATCACTAGGATGTATCTAGCGTAAGCAAATAAAGTATTATCTCATACAGGTTCGTAAACTTACTCCTCTATGTAATACAAGTGAATTTGAAAAACAACTATTGAATAAATAAAGACTGTGCAGCAATCGTGTCTATTTATGCATTACAAAGCTAATGCACATAATCCATGTTTAACAATGCTGCAAAGTGTTAGGTTTATGGACGCAGCGATAATACTAAAATTAAGCTTTCTATCTCTATTTTAGATAAAAAAATATTTAGATAAATTCATCCATACCCTTTTCAGGTTACCCGATTAGAATGCAGCTATTATAACCCAGTTAGTTCAAATTTAATGTTTTGTATAAAGCATTATTTAAATCTTTAAGTAGGCTAAAAGTTATTGCGTGGAACTACAGAGAATGACTAGAGCAAATTGTAAAGCAACGGTGAAAATCGGATTTGAATTATTTCAAGAATATATAAATTATGGGGCGAATATTGAATTGCAAATTGATTCGTGATTGTGGGCGATCTCGTCGGTATTACGCAGACTACGTACACAACTAGATGAGTTGATGAATATCCAGGATTCTCAACTCACTTATTTAAGTCTTCGGCGAATGGAGATTGAATAAGTGAGTGTTGGAGGAAAGGCGATCGCAGATAGATTGAGATAAAAAAATTAAACAAAAGTCGCTGCTTAGGTAAATAAATGCTAATCCCTAAGTTGCGATCGGCGGACTACAGTAGAGTCAATAAGACTGCTGAACTTAGCAACCACTGACTGTCAATCGAAACAATTCATGCGGATTTTTACTTATTTACGCCGTCATCGGCTATTTGTGATTCCATTCACTCTTTGTCTGAGTGGAGTGCTGTTCTTGGCTAATGGAATAACGCTGAGTTTTCCCGCTGCTGCTGACTCTCAGCGTCCTGCTGCTACAGTCACGCGATCGCCTCTATCCGTCACGGAAGATGTCCGTAAAACAATACTGGAAAACGGTCTAACGATTTTAACTAAAGAAGTCCATACTGCACCAGTGGTGAGCGTCCAGGTATGGTACAAAGTCGGCTCGCGCAATGAAGCTCCAGGGGTAAACGGGATCGCGCACCAATTGGAGCATATGCTGTTTAAAGGTACGACAACCCGTCCAATTCAATTTGGTCGCCTGTTTAGTGCTTTAGGCAGCGAGTCCAATGCTTTTACCAGCTTCGACCAAACAGCATATTTTGGCACGGTAGAACGAAATAAATTGAAGGCGCTGCTGGAACTTGAAGCAGATCGGATGCAGAATGCGCTAATTAATGACGAGCAACTAGCAAGTGAAAAGCGAGTTGTCATCTCTGAGCTACAGGGTTATGAGAATAGTCCTACTTATCGCCTCGATCGCGCTGTGAGGCGTGCGGCGTTTCCTAACTCTCCCTATGGTTTGCCTGTAGGCGGTACGAAAGCTGACGTAGAAAAGTTTACTGCGGAAAAAGTCAGAGATTATTACAACAGATTTTACAGCCCCGACAACGCTACATTGATTGTAGTAGGAGATTTTGACACTGCACCAACGTTAAAAGCGGTGAAAGAGGTTTTTGGCAAAGTACCGGATCGGGTGAAGGGAACGGGAGTCGGGAGTCGGAATTCGGAATTCGGAATTCGGAATTCGGAATTAAATTCTCCCTCGGCAACAACTGCTCGTCCTAATAGCGATCCTATCGTACTCAAGGAACCAGGGGCGGCGGCGACGTTGCAAGTCGTGTATTCCTTACCGGATGCGAATCACCCTGATGTTCCCGCACTGGATGCAATGGACTACATCTTGACAGAAGGGCGGAGTTCTAGACTGTATCAAGCTTTGGTGGAATCGGGTTTAGCTAGTGCGGCGGGTGGTGGCACGGCGAATATGATTGCTGGGGGTTGGTACGAACTTTCGGCGACAGCTGCTCCTGGGCAACAGTTAGATAAAATTGAAGCGGTTCAGGAACGGGCGATCGCGAATTTGCGAAATAAAGGAGTCATGCCGGAAGAACTCAACCGCGCCAAAGCCCAACTCAAAGCAACGATAATTTTGAGCAATCGCGATATCAGTTCCCAGGCTACACAACTGGGTTACAGCCAAACCACTGCTGGAGATTATCGCTACATCGATCGCTACCTGGCAGCTTTGGATAAGGTAACGGTAGATGATGTCAAGCGGGTAGCAAATACTTACTTAGCTACCGAGAAACGCACCGTTGGCAAGTTTGAACCTACCCAAATCGCCGGACAACCTGGTGGTGCTGGGGCGGGAACTGGTCAAACTGCGGAAAGCTTTAACTTAGGTTCCCCTGTCGATCCGGCAGAAGTGGCTAAATACTTACCATCAGTAGATGTTGCGGCTACACCAAAAGCGCGGCGGCTACCGGAAGAAATTACTTTGGATAATGGCTTGCAGGTGTTGCTTCTGCCCGACTCTAGCACGCCAACCGTGACCTTGAGCGGTTATATCAAGGCAGGGACGGAATTCGATCCGAATCAGTCGGGTGGTTTGGCAAGTATGACCGCAGATAACCTAATGAATGGGACGAAGAATCAGAATGCTTTGCAACTTGCTAAGGCGTTAGAGGATAGAGGCGCAAGTCTAGGTTTTTCTGCGAATCGCGAAGGCGTAGAAATTGGCGGTTATAGCTTAAAAACAGATTTGCCTGTAGTGATTCAAACAATGGCAGATGTGGTACAAAATGCCACATTTCCCGATCGCGAATTAGAGCTATCGCGCCAACGCGCCCTGACTCAACTCAAAATAGACTTGGATAATCCCGGACGGGTAGCGCAACGGAAGTTTCAACAGACGATTTATCCTGCGAATCATCCTTTCCATACCTTCCCAACGAAGGAAAGCTTACAGAGTATCGATCGTCAGCAGATAGTGGAGTTTTATCAAACTCATTACCGTCCCGACCAAACGATTTTGACTTTATTAGGAGACTTCGATCCAAAAGCCGTGCGATCGCTGTTAACGCAACAATTAGCCAAGTGGCAAGGAACGGGCAAACCGCCAACGATCGCCTATCCAGATGTATCTCTACCAGCGAAGGTCAAGCAGTTTAACCCGATTATGCCAGGGAAAACGCAATCGATTACGATTTTGGGATATCGGGGAATTGACCGCAAAGACCCGCGTTACTATACCTCTTTGGTATTGAATCAAATTTTGGGTGGCGATACGCTTTCTAGTCGCTTAGGCACGGAAATTCGCGATCGCCAAGGGTTGACATATGGCATTTATAGTGCATTTCAAGCTGGCAGACATGCCGGACCATTCGCAATTAGAATGCAAACCGACCCAACTGATGCTCAAAAAGCGATCGCCAGCGCCCGCAAATTAATGCAACAAATTCAAACTCAAGGCGTAAAAGCAGAGGAAGTAGAGGCAGCTAAGCGCTCTCTTACCAGTAGTTATACGGTTTCCCTTGCTAGTCCTGACGCTCTTGCTAGTACGATCTTAATGAATGCTGTTTTCGGGTTGGGTGAAGAGGAATTACGCGACTTCCCACAAAAAATTCAAGCTGTCACTATAGAAAAAGTCAATCTGGCAGCAAAAGAATTGTTGCAACCAGATAAGCTGGCGATCGTTACAGCTGGTCCTGGTAGTGCTACAGCACAAGGGGAGTAAGGAGTGAGGGGACAAGGGAGACAAGGGAGACAAGGGAGACAAGGGAGACAAGGAAGCAGGGGATAAACTGCTGCGCTTTGCCAAATTCTGAATTCCGAATTTCCCTAACTCCTCACTCCTCGCTCCTCACCCCTCTTGACTCCCGACTCCCGCCCTTAACGAGTTAGATATCTACCATCACAGGGAGATTTTATGATGCGCTATTTAAAAAAATTCTTTCTTGTGGCAGGGTTAATACTCTGTACTGCGATCGCTATGCCAAATTTAGCTCAAGCGGCGACGAGTACAGCTCCATCTGTAGACTTGTTGCGTCAGCCAGCGACAGAAATTTCCGTCAGCTTGGGGACTGCTAGTAACGAGCTGAAGTTTGTGCCAGATTCTTTAGAATTATCTGCCTTCAAACGTTACAAACTCGTGCTGACAAATCCTAGTCCGCAGAAACACTATTTCACGGCGAAGGATTTTGCTGATGGAATTTGGACGCAAAAAGTAGAAGCTGGCAATGTAGAGATTAAAGGGGCGATCCATGAATTGGAACTCAAACCGGGAGCCAAGGCAGAATGGGTATTTGTACCTTTGAAATCGGGTAAGTACGCTTTGCGCTGTCCGATTCCCGGGCATACAGAAGCAGGAATGAAGGGGAATATCGCGATCGCCGCCTAAGTCAAACTACAATCAAAACCACAATCGGCTCAAAGTGAAGGACTGTAAATTAAAATAGAGAAAGTGTTTGAATCGTTAGCCTGGATAACAAATTCAGATAACAAATTTATAGACAAGCGCGATCGCATCAAACCTAGATCGGTTGTTTCACACAGTCACCCCATCTGTTCCCATAAAACTCCATGAATATTCTCAGTAATCTCCTCCCTCAACAACCTGCTCAATCTCAGCGCCAAAAAAAGCAACGGCGGGGTATTGAAATCAAATCTCCCCGTGAAATCGAAATCATGCGGCAGTCAGCTAAGATTGTGGCAACGGTATTAAAAGAGATTTCTGAGATGGTGCAGCCTGGGATGACGACTGCCGATCTCGATGCCTATGCTGAAAAGCGCATCCGCGAAATGGATGCAACTCCTAGCTTTAAGGGTTATCACGGTTTTCCTGCTTCTATTTGTGCCAGTGTTAACAATGAAGTCGTACATGGAATTCCCAATCCAAAAAAAGTTTTGAAGACGGGGGATGTCTTAAAAGTCGATACAGGCGCTTTCCATCAAGGTTTCCACGGCGATTCCTGCATTACGATCGCCATTGGTGAAGTTAGTCCGACAGCAACTAAACTGATCCGCATCGCTGAAGAATCTCTCTATAAAGGGATCGAGCAAGTTAAGGCTGGAAATTATCTGATGGATATTGCAGGGGCAATTCAAGACCACGTAGAGGCAAATGGTTTTACGATTGTCGAAGACTTCACCGGACATGGTGTTGGTCGAAACTTACACGAAGAACCCTCGGTTTTCAACTTCCGTACTCGGGAAATGCCTAACGTTAAACTCCGTGCTGGAATGACGCTAGCAATTGAGCCAATTTTGAATGCCGGATCGAGATTTACGCGCATTCTTGCCGATCGCTGGACGGCTGTAACGGTAGATAATGCCCTGTCAGCACAGTTCGAGCATACCGTCTTGGTGACAGAAAGCGGTTATGAAATCCTCACCGATCGCTCTTTGGTGTAATTTCAGATGAGGCAGTATGGCTGCTGTATGATGGGCATCTTGCCTGTCCTGTTAGATTAAATAACGTATCATCGTAGGGGCGCACAGCTGTGCGCCCCTACAATCTGTGTGACAACGAAATTTTAAATTGTATGATCTCGGACAAGCACCGTATCCGTAACTTTTACAGAATTGGTTTAATAGTCATAGCGATTTTGTTCGTACTTGTCTACCATCCCTCAGCTATAGCAGCCACAGCCAAACACTACACAGAACTAGAGTTTCCACCCCTCAAACAAATACAAATTCCCAAATACGATCGCTACGAAATGCCGAATGGTATGGTGGTGTATTTGATGCCGGATCGGGATTTACCTTTAGTGGGAGGAACGGCAATAATTCGGACAGGCGATCGCTGGGAACCACCAGATCGAGTAGGATTGGCAAATTTAACTGGAGTTGTATTGCGGACTGGCGGAACGCAAAAACATTCCGCAGATGAGTTAAATCAGTTATTGGAACAACGGGCGGCGGCGGTGGAAGTTGGAATTAGTGATGCTTTCGGTTCCGCTAGTTTTAGCGCCTTGAGTGAAGATTTAGAAATGGTATTTGGGCTATTTGCGGAAGTTTTACAACAGCCAATATTCGCCCAAGAAAAGCTAGATTTGGCGAAAACTCAAATTAGAGGCGGAATTGCTCGTCGTAATGACGATCCGAATGGTATCGTCGGACGGGAGTTTCAAAAGTTAGTTTATGGCAGTGATAGCCCTTATGCGCGAACGGTGGAATATGCAACTTTAGATAATATTTCCCGCCAGAATTTAGTTGATTTTTACCGTCAATATTTTCATCCTAATAATCTGATTTTGGGCATTGTCGGAGATTTTGACTCCAAAAAAATGCGATCGCTGATTCAAAAATATTTTGGCAATTGGAAATCTCAACTCAATTTGTCCCAAACCCAAATTCCCACAGCCTCTCAGTCTAAGTTGGGCGGATTATATTTTGTCGATCGCCCCCAATTAACTCAAAGCTACGTCCAAGTCGGGCATTTAGGCGGACGGTTCAGTAGTCCCGATTATCCAGCATTAGACGTGATGAATCAAGTTTTGAATGGATTTGGCGGGCGGTTGTTTAATTCCGTGCGATCGCGTCAGGGTTTGGCTTATTCTGTCTATGGTGTCTGGAGTCCCCGCTTTGATTATCCTGGGTTGTTTGTAGCGGGGGGACAAACTCGTTCGGCTGCGACTGTCCCTTTTCTGCGTGCGATTCGGACTGAAATTGAAAAAATCCAAACTGACATAGTTCAACCAAATGAGTTGCAACGCGCTAAAGAATCAGTATTGAATTCGTTTGTCTTTAATTTTGAAAATCCCAGCCAAACTCTGTCTCGCTTAATGCGATACGAATATTTTGGTTATCCATCTGATTTCTTGTTTCGCTACCAACGCGGCGTACAAATTACGACTGCGGCTGATGTTCAAAGAGTTGCTAAAAAATACCTCCAGCCAGAAAAACTCGTCACCCTAGTTGTTGGAAATGGTACTGCAATTCAACCACCACTGAGCGCGATCGCTTCAGAAGTCATTCCGATTGATATTACGATTCCCGATGCTAAGTCAGGGTGACAAACAAGTCAAAAGTTAAAAGTCAAAAGTCAAAAATGAAGACTCGTTACTCATCCCTCTTTATTGACAGCTGATAACTGATAACTGACAACTGATGGCTGTTTGCGTCCAGACAGATCGCGTAAGAGTCCCATGATGGCGGGAACGACTGTGGGGGTGAGGATGGTTGAGAAAGCTAAGCCACCAGTGAGGACGATTCCCAGCCCTTGATATAGTTCGGCTCCTTGTCCTGGGACGACTGCTAAAGGTAACATCCCTAGTACGCTCGTCCCAGCTGACATGAAAATAGCCCGGAGGCGATCGCGTGTTGCATTGTAAAGAGACTTATCGTAATCTTCGCCTTCGCCTTGTAGTTGTAAAGCACGGTCTACCAAGAGAATTGCATTGTTTACCACTACCCCACTCAAAATGATAAATCCTAGCGCCGTAATCATATCCAAGGGAATGATAACACCGGGAATTCGGTTGGCGATCGCCAGACTCAACAATCCGCCACTCATACCCATCGGTACTGTTGCCATAATGACAACTGGGTAGAGAAAGGAGCGATACAGCGCTACCAATAGCAAGTAAATAATTAAGACGGACAGGATAAAGGCAGAGGATAATTGAGACAAGGTTTCAGCCAAGCGATCGGCAGATCCAGATAAATCTAACCGATATCCGGCGGGAAGATTTGCTCGGAGTAGAGCCAAAACTTGAGTTTCTGCCTGATTGACTAATGTTCCTAAAGGTGCTGTAGCTTCGAGGGAAGTTGTTAGAGTAATCGATCGCTCTAGGTTGACGTGGTTGATGACATCGGGTCCTGTTGTCTCTCGTACCTCGGCAACATCTGCTAGCTGCACTTGCTGTCCGCGACTAGTATACAAAGGCAGTTGGCGCAATTGTTCTGGAGTTTCGACAAAAAGATCTTGCAACTCCACCGAAACATCCAATTCTTCTTTACCATCGATAAAATCAGAAGCGATTCGACCACCTAACGCCGCTTCCACCATTGCCCCTACTTCTGCTTCCGACAACCCAACTTCAGCTAAACGTTCGCGGTTAGGGATTACTTGAAGTTCCCCTGCACCAAATACATAATCAGACCGGACGTTACGCACGCCTGGAAATGCTCGCAGTTGTTCGGTTATCTGCGTTTCCAACTGGCTCAACTGCTGCAAATCTGCACCCACAATCTGAATTTCAAACTCCTTACCTGGGTCTTGGAAGATCGATAAGCGCGTGGGAATCAGGAAGCGATAGCCAGGAAAGTTATTGCTCTGCTGTCGCATCCGAGCGACCATATTTGCAAGTCCGTTGGTAGTGGCAAATTCAGGCTTGAGAATTGCCGCAATCCCGCGCCTACCAGGACGTTCGACAAACATGACGCGATCGACTTCCGGTTGCTGGCTCAAGAAATCTCTTGCAGGTTGAGATAGGCGAATAGCTTCGGGAATGCTGGTTCCTGGTAATGGTTCTGCCACCCAAAACACTAAGTTGCGATTGCCTTCAGGCAAATAATCAGCAGGAGGCAGTAGAAAGATACTTGTAAATAGCAGAATGACGGGAATAGAGACAAGAATTAGTCTACGTCCAACCCGACCTGCACCCAGCGACCAAAGTACAGTAGATGCCAAAAATGATTCTAATTTACGTTGAAATAAGCGAAAGACAGCAGAAGTACGAAAAACAGCTTGCTCTATTTTTTGGAGGATGGTTGATGGTTGACGGTTATTGGTTG
>NZ_PYCI01000130.1:0-18847 GCF_003015105.1 Chroococcidiopsis sp. CCALA 051
CGAAGGGTACGCAACGCAGTGTAGTGAAGAATCTCCCAGATGTTTCGCTTCGCGTGTGGATGACAATTCAAGTATTCGCGCAGGAGGTCTATTGAATTGATTTTCCCCTCTGCTCCTCTGCTCCTCTGCTCCCTCTGCTTCCTTGTCCCCCTTGTCCCCCTTGTCCTTTACCTCGCCCCTCACTCCTCAAAATGTATTGCAGATGCGCAGACAAAAAGACAATTTTTAGGCAAAATGATCGGCAATAGCCCCAACTAGTCACTGGTTCCACTAGCCACCAGCCACCAGCCACTAGCCACTAGTTAATGACAAAAGCGTACACTACACAGGAGCTAATTGAGATTTTGGCAGCCGAACGCCAAGCCTGTCTCCAGGGACAAAGGCTCAACTTGGCGGCGCAACCTTCGGGTAATATTGCGATCGACAAGTATCTCAAACCCGAAGGCTTGCAAAAATTTACTGCCTATCAAGACTTTAAGGCAGCAGTACATCGTTACCAAATAGAACATGGCGTATCTGGCATTGTCTGGCGACAGATGACGGTTAAAGGTAAAACAATCGCATATCCTGAAGTTGATGCCCACTTAATCGCCGTACCTGAAGATTTAGAGATTTTGAAAGATTATAAGACGGCGATCGCCGAGTTTTGGCGAGAAGTCACCGCAGGAATGGATATTTACCTGAGTATCAATCACGGCAAAGGCTACCGACAGATTACGCCAGCTGATGTCGAAAGGATCGTGCATCGAACCCAATGGGCGACTCTGTGGAAATCAGAAAATATAAATTTTCTCGAAATTATTCTGCAACTGGGTTGGGGTCAACCCCAAGAAGCAGCCTACAAACGCGGCTGGCCCGATTCTGGTAGCGAGTACATTCATGCTGTGAATCCGGGGAATCGACCGATTTGTTAACAGTTGTAGAGACGTTCCATGTAACGTCTCTACAACTCCCTAACCCCTTCGATTAAACAAAGTCGAACTCGACTGATCCACGGGCATCATCAAAACTTCGCTGATATTAACGTGGGGCGATCGCGTGACGCAGAAGAAAATGACATCGGCTACGTCTTCCGGCGTGAGGGGTTTGAGTCCCTGATACACTTTATTTGCTTGTTCGGTGTCGCCGTGAAATCGAACTTGGCTGAATTCCGTCTCTACCATCCCAGGATCGACGGATGTAACCCGCACGGGAGTCCCCAGTAAGTCTTGTTTTAAGCCTTCAGAAATTGCTTTGACGGCGGCTTTAGTAGCACAATAGACATTACCGTTAGGATAAGTTTGATGTCCCGCGATCGAGCCGAGGTTGACAACATGTCCCCGTCCGCGACTTACCATTCCTGGGACGATCGCGCGGGTAAAGTAAAGTAACCCTTTAATATTGGTATCGATCATTTCTTCCCAATCTTGGTAACTGCCTTGATAGAGCTTGTCTAAACCGCGACTCAGACCAGCATTGTTAATTAAAACGTCGATCGCGGAGAATTCAGACGGCAACTGAGCTAAAGCCGATTCTATACTGGTGCGATCGCGCACGTCCAACTGCATAGTATGTATATCGCTGGCAAATTCTTTATTAAGATCGTCTGCCAATTGTGCTAATCGTTCTTGACGACGGGCTACTAAGATTAACTTAGCACCAGCTTGGGCAAATATTTGCGCTGTCGCTTCACCAATGCCACTACTTGCACCCGTAATTAATACAATCTGATGTCGGACTGAAACCATACTCCTTTCTGAAAAGTCAAAAGTCAAAAGTCAAAAGTCAAAACTTAGGAGCCAGGAGTTAGGAGCAGTTTTTCTTCCTCAGCTCCCTCAGCTCTCTTCTATGGCTTCTGCGCCGCAGGTGGATTTTTGCCGACTACATTAAGGCGCTGAGTTACCAGTGTCATGCCATCGCCTCGGATGAGTACGGCAGAAACCCAGTAGCGATCGGGTTTGATGGGAGCGCGACCGATTTTAAATAATCCGCCGGATGATAGTAACTCTAGATCTACCCGCGCCGGATTTGCAAAATTATCGGGTCTAATTGGTTCTTCGAGCGCCGCACCGAGGAGATAATCATCGCCTAATGGTTCTCGCACGACTGCATCAAAGTTATATTGCTGCCCGGGTTTTACCTGCTGCGGTAGTTTGACTTCTACCGTTGGCGGTTTGTCTCCAGTTTTAATTTGACTTTGCTCGGAAAGAATTTCCTGCTGTACGATTTGACCGTTCTCGTACCGCTGTTTGGATCTAATGGTGGCATCGAGTAGCGTATTACCAACTGCTTGCGGCTGCGTGCCAGTAATCTTAGTCACCGTTTCTGCAATAATTGCCTTGCCTTGAGGTTGCCACGAGAGCAGTTGCGTCTGATACTTAAGCTGCGGGTAACTCTTCCATAGGGCAGTTAAAGCTTGTGTCATGCTTTGACGGGTTAAGCCATCGGAATGAGTGAAGTTGGGACTATAGAACTTTAATACCTCATTAATGTTGCGTTGGTTGGCAGCCGCATCAATTTGCGCAATTATGTTTGTCAGTTCTGCGGGTGCGTTGAGCGGTACTGGTGGCTGAGGCTGAGGCGCATTAGTGGGGGTGGATGCTGGCGGGGTTTGTACTGGAGCTTGGGCAACGGTACGGTTGCTTGAGACTATGACAGAGAGTGCTAGCAGTACTGGAACTAACAAGCAAGCAGACAGAGAATTCAAGATTTTACCCATTGGCGATCGCCTAAATATTTCCCGATTGAGCAAGTTAGCTATCATGACAATTCGCAATTTGCAATTTGCAATTCGCACTTTATGACCAATGACCGAAAACAACATCATTTGCTCTATCTTAGGTTAACCTGTGTCTTGACTTGGTAGAAGGGAATGGGGAAGACACAAATGCGACTATTAATTGCAGCGAGTGGCACTGGCGGACATTTATTTCCCGCGATCGCCACTGCGGAACAGTTATCAGATTATCAGATTGAGTGGTTGGGGGTTCCGAACCGATTAGAGACTCGATTAGTTCCATCCCAATATCGCTTGCATACTATCGATGTAGAAGGCATTCAGCAACGCTTGGGACTGAGTACGGTAAAAATTTTAACTAAACTTGCTCTTGCTATTTTTCAGGCGCGGCAGCTACTCAAACAGGGACAGTTTCAGGGGGTGTTAACAACGGGTGGATATATTGCGGCTCCAGCAGTTATTGCAGCGCGATCGCTTGGTTTACCCGTTATTTTGCACGAATCGAATGCTATTCCCGGCAAAGTGACTCGCTTTTTAAGTCGTTGGTGTAGTGTTGTTGCGATTGGGTTTGAACCAGCAGCAAAATACTTACCTGGAGTCAAAACCATCTTTACAGGTACGCCCGTGCGATCGCAGTTTCAAATAGAGGCACTAGATACGCTACCACCTCTAGATTTAGCTATCCCTGAGAACGTACCGCTAATATTAATTGTTGGTGGTAGTCAGGGAGCAGTGGCTGTCAACAAGTTGGTGCGTCAGTCTGCTGCGGCTTGGTTTGAGGCTGGAGCGTGGGTGGTGCATCAGACGGGAAGTAACGATCCTGACGTGGAAAGTTTGAAACATCCGCAGTATATTGGACTGCCTTTTTATGACAATATGGCGCGGCTGTTGCATCGGGCAAGTTTAGTTATTGCCAGAGCCGGAGCTGGTACGGTAACGGAATTAGCGATCGCCCGCAAGCCAGCAGTTTTTATTCCCCTACCAACAGCAGCGGAAGATCATCAATACTACAACGCTCAAGTTTTAGTGGCAGCGGGAGCGGCTTTAGTCTTTCGTCAACAAGAATTAACACCGGAAATCTTAACCAAAGAAGTTTTAAGTTTGTTGCATTCACCTGAAAAGTTAGCTCAAATGGGAAAAAAAGCAGGCGCGATCGCAGTAGCTGATAGTGCTGAAAGATTGGCACAGTTAGTCCGCAAGATGGTAAGGAATAGGAGAAAACTATGCAAATAACCGAACGCTACTACACCCAAGATGAGTACTTAGCTTTAGAAGAGATAGCTAAATTCAAGAGTGAATATATAAACGGTGAAATTATTCCAATGGCAGGCGGAACGACAAATCACAATCGGCTAGCACTAAATCTTAGTACTGGACTAAATTTTGCTTTCAGACAGCAAGACTACGAAGTTTTTATGGGTGACGTGCGTTTGTGGATACCTGATAAGAACATTTACACCTATCCCGATGTCATGATAATTGCCGGAAAGCCGGAATATTACAATAATCGTACCGATACAGTGACTAATCCAATTGTCATTGCCGAGATTTTATCTAAGTCTACCCAAAGTCGCGACCGTCAAGCAAAATTCGAGGATTATAAAACTATAGCTTCTTTCCAAGAATACATATTAATCGACCAAACCAAAATTAATGTCATGCAGTATGTGAAGACGGGAAGAAAGCGTTGGGAAATTCGAGAATACGATCTAGAAGATGAAATGATTGCCTTACACTCTGTTCTCTTTCAAATCTCTCTAGAAGATTTATATAACAAAGTTGACTTTGAGGCAGAGCAGTTAGAGGAAGCTAATCCCGATAGTTAATTTCTGCCAGTTTGCATCCATTGACGAGAACCGAAAGACTGACAAGACCGAGCAGCAATTTTTGCCGCAGCTCCTAAAGCTTCAGTAAAATTGTGCTGAAGAATGTAATGACAAAAAGCCCCGTGAAAAATATCTCCTGCACCGAGAGTATCTACAGGTTTAATTTGAGGAATTTCTAAAGACTTGATTTTTCCCTCATCTAAAAACTGAATTGGTTGTTCTCCCTGAGTTATCGCAATATGAGGAATTTCTAGTTGGGAAAGATAAGCAAAGACTTCCTCCATGTTGTGACAATTGGGAGGGCGAAAGTTAGCAGAACAGATAATGTAGTCTGCAAAAGACAGAACTTTTTCAAATCCAGGTTTCCAACTACCACCATCAATAACAACAGGAATATTATTAGCTTTAGCAAGTTGGGCGATCGCTTCTCCTACTAACATTTGATGTCCGTCAATTAAAACTATATCTACACCTTGTAAAATATTGTTTGGGATAAATTCAGGTGTCACTTGGTTTTTGACAGCATTAATAGAAACTACTGCCCGTTCCCCCGTCTCTTGGGAGACAATAATTGACGAGACAGGCGGCGGTTCAGTTTGACTGGGTGCTAAATCTGCGATCGCCACTCCATAAGTTGCTAAATCTGCTCGAACTAGCTGAGTAATCGGGTGGCTTCCTACTATTCCTAACAAAGTAGCCTGATTCCCCAAATAACTAAATGTGACGGCAGCATTAGTAGCAGGACCCCCAGCTGCAACAACATAATCGGATGCAACAATTTTCTGATTGTTAGTTGGTGGGGATGGAGCTAAATAAACAAAATCTAGGGTGACTAGACCAACAAATAGCCCGCGAACACTTTTAACTTCGCTTCGATTTATCATGAGCTATAAACTCTAGCTTTTACTTAATCTTGCCCTAGCAAATCTAAAGCAATTAACAATGCTTGGTTTAATTGCAACATTGCCTGATGCGAGAGCATTCCTCGTAAGCGCAAAAGACGAGCTTTATATAAAACGCGCACCTGGTCTGCCATAGCAATAGAATCTTTACTCAATCCCCCATCTGATGCACGAATTAAAACTTGAGTCGGATAAACTCGCTTATCTGGCTGATAAGTAGTGCAAGGAACGGCTAAAATTACAGGACTATAGGCATTAATTGCATCGCGACTAACAATGATGATGGGTCGAGTTCCTCCTTGTTCAGAACCTTCAACGGGTTCGAGGCGGGCATCATAGACTTCTCCCCGTTTCACACCTGAGAAGCCCCTAGACTTAAAGCTTCCCAGCTAGCAGGAGCAAACTCAGCTTCCATTCTTAGCACTTCTGCTTGATAGTCTGGGTCTTGCGCCATCTCAGCTAGGGCTGCATCAATCTCTGCTCGTTGTAGTGTTGCCAATTCGTGTCGCAAAGCTTGAGCTACAAACTCATTACGGCTCTTGGCTTTCCCTTCGCTAACCATTCTATCGGCGGCTTCTAGAAGCTCAGAAGGTAGAGTGAGAGTGGTACGTACCGTCTGTTCCATGTCTTTTATGGTGGCTAAATTGATGTCGCAAGTGGCATCATTTTTAGCTTAGCTCAAAAACAATTACTGGAAACTTTGCAGATACGATCGCATTCCCCAAAATGTTAGGTTTGGTTCATACATAATTTTTCGATCTGTGAATTCAGGATGGAGCGATCGCAGATATTCCAGTAGCAACTTACCATCGCCTCCTTTAAAACAAATCTGACTATCGGGAAATTTTTCCCACCAAGCCGTAACAAAATCGCGAATGCTGGCAATTAGCGTGTAGATAACTCCACTTTGGATTGCTTCTGGGGTATTCGTCGCCCAGCGTTCGGGTAAAGAAAGAATTTCGGGAGTTGTTATTGATGGCAAATTAGCCGTTTTTTGCCCTAAAGACTGCAACTGTAAGCTTAATCCCGGTAATATTGCCCCACCAACCAAACAGCGATCGCCATCTGCACCTGTAAAAGTTAATGCTGTTCCTGCGTCAATAACTAAAACGGGAAAACCGAAAGTTTCTCCAGCACCCAAGACAGCTAAAGCGCGATCGATCCCTAGTGTGGAGTAAATTCCTGAAAGAGAGATTTTATCTAGAGTAATTACGTGTGCTTCTGGGTATGCTTGCCACAGCACTGTCTGACTAGGAACAACTGAAGCAATGTAGATGGGTTCAAGGTAGGGGCGCACAGCCGTGCGCCCAAGGATATTTAAGTCAGGAGATAGAATTTCTTGAGGGAGATCGGCAAAAGTCTTACACTGAGCTAGCTGTTGCTCAATCGACTCAGAAAGATGGGGAGTATCCCAAGTCACTTGGATCTCTTCGCCTGCAAACCAAGCCCAATGCAATCGAGAATTCCCAATTTCCAAACCCAGCCAAGCTTTCATCTCAGTTATCAGTTAATTCCGACTTACGACTTACGATTTACTTTTAGCTTTTTTAACCCACTGATAATTTATTTAATAAAGCTTTACAAGAAAGACGTGAGAGAATGAAGATAAGGAAATAATACTTAAAAATTTTAGGGGAGAGGACTAATGGTAGTACTCGCCGATAGAAAGCAAAATCGCCTAACTATCCAGACAAGTGCAATTGCTGCCAATACCACAGCAATTCGATCGCTCGACTGGGATCGCGATCGCTTTGACATTGAATATGGATTACAGAACGGTACAACGTATAACTCATTCATCATTCAGGGCGAACAAACTGCCTTAGTTGATGCTTCCCATGAAAAATTTCGCCAGCTGTATTTAGACACTCTCAAAGGTCTGATCGACCTATCACAGCTAGATTACATCATTATCAGCCACACCGAGCCAGACCATAGCGGCTTAGTGAAAGACGTGCTGCAACTCGCACCTAACGCCACGGTTGTCGGTTCTAAAGTTGCCTTACAGTTTCTTGAGGATATGGTACACCAACCATTCCAACGGAAAATTGTCAAAAATGGCGATCGCCTCGATTTAGGCAAGGGACACGAACTGGAATTTGTCAGCGCGCCTAATTTGCATTGGCCCGATACTATTTTTACCTACGATCGCGCCACCCAAATTCTCTACACCTGCGACGCTTTCGGCTTACATTACTGCACCGATCTCCTGTTTGATGAAGATTTAAGTGCGATTGAAGCCGATTTTCAATACTACTACGAATGCTTGATGGCTCCTAACGCCCGTTCCGTCATCTCTGCCATGAAGCGGATGAGTGAATTAGGGAAAGTCAACATCATTGGTACTGGTCACGGTCCCTTACTTTCTCACAATGTCGCGGAACTCACCGGACGCTACCGCAATTGGAGCCAAAACCAAGCTAAGACAGAAACTACCGTTGCTCTGTTTTATACTCCAGATTACGGCTACAGCGATCGCCTAGCTGCTTTCCTCTCCCACGGGATTGATAAAACGGGTGTTGCTGTTGAGATGGTCGATATGCGGACAACCGACCAGCAAGAAGTGCAAGAAATTGTCGGTCGCAGCGCTGGCGTTGTTATCGGAATGCCCCCCAGCAGCCTCAGCGATCCTGCCCACGATACTCTCAGTACGATCTTGGCAGCTGTCAAAGCCAAGCAAGTCTTCGGTCTATTTGAGTCTGGGGGTGGCGATGACGAACCGATTTACCCGCTGCAAAATAAGTTTCGTAACTTGGGCTTGACTCCAGCCTTTGGCATCATTCGGATTCAAGATACCCCAACAGAGAATACATACCAGCAGTGCGAAGAATCAGGAACGGACTTGGGGCAGTTACTGACTCGCGATCGCAGTATTAAACAGTTAAAAGCCTTCGCCGCCGACTTAGAAAAAGCCCTGGGAAGAATCAGCAGCGGACTTTACATTATTACTACCCAAAAAGGCGAACTCTCTGGAGCGATGTTAGCTTCTTGGGTTGCCCAGGCTAGTTTTCAACCCTTGGGAGTCACGATCGCAGTGGCAAAAGACCGGGCGATCGAGTCTTTGATGCAAGTCGGCGATCGCTTCGTCTTGAATGTCTTGGAAGAAGGTAACTACCAAGCCCTGATGAAGCACTTCCTCAAGCGCTTTCCCCCTGGTGCTGACCGCTTTGCCGGAGTCAAAACCCAAATGGCAACGAATGGTTCTCCCATCCTTACCGATGCCCTTGCTTACATGGAATGCGAAGTCGCTAGCCGGATGGAGTGCAACGACCACTGGATCGTATACTGCAGTGTCTATGCAGGTCGCGTCTCCAAACCCGAATCTATCACCGCCGTCCACCACCGGAAGCTAGGTAACTCTTATTAGGATTGAGGTTGCTGTTGGATTAATTTCAAGGTGGGAGAATGTCAGAGGCTGAGGGAAAGCTAGAACAAATATCTGCTCAATTGCAACCTGCTTCTGACACTCCTATTAACAAAACTACCGCCCTTTTACAAGTAGAAGAACGCATAGCTAAAGCAAATTCTCCTCAAGAAGCTTTGGTTTGGACTCAAATAAGGGGAGAACTCATCAAGCAAAATGAAATTATTAAGGAAGGTAAACAGAAGCGATTAATACAGAACGTACAAATATGGCGAAGAATAAGTGTTTCTATTGCTGCTCTTACAATAGGTTTAGTATTTTTTAGTATTGGCTCGACTGAAGCAGGGCTACTAGTAATAGGAGTATTTCTCTACGAACTTGTACCAGACTTGGCAAAAGAAGCATTTTTAGGTAGAGGCAAAGGAAAAGGAGATGATTAATAAACCCGCACAAACTGAAGGGTTTCGTAGCATAATTGCAGGATTAATTCTTGCCTCAGTGACAGCTTATCTACTGATCGTAGTTGGGAAAAATGAGACAATATCTGGGACAGACCAAGCGCTAATAATCATCTCAGGTATGACTACAGTTGCTGCATTATCTGCTTTCGATCAGTTTATAGAAAGAAATCGAAAAACGAGTTCGCCTGTAGATGAGATATTGTTTGACGAAGTTCTGATTAGCAAAGGTTTTGTAGACATAGAAACAAGTGAATCAAGTATTAGTCAAAAAGGCAAAGTTGCGGTTTCTCAATCCTTGCCTTGGGATGTAAGCATAAATCAATTAATCGGGATAGATAATTCATTAGCATTAGCAAAATTAAGACTTGAATTAGAAAGAGAACTCAGAAGAATTGCTTACGAACATGGTATCGATATTTCAACACGTCCAATAGGTATTGTAGGCATGGCTGAAGAGCTTGTTGCCAAAGAAATTCTCTCGCCCGATTCGTTAGTACTGTTGATGAAAACTAACAGCACTTGCAATAGAGTAATACATCGTGGCTCCAAAATATCTGATGCAGCTACTAAGTCAGTGGTTAAAACTGGTGTTGTAATTTTAGATTATTTGCTTTCGGTGACAGCAGAAGAGAAATCAAGTGACTCCTAATTTAAATGCATTAAACCATGCTAGAAACAAAACCCCGCGACGTTCAAGTTCTACCCATCGGGATCGATACAACTATAGTGCGATCGCGCAGTTGGGCGCGGCTACGCTTTGAAATTGAATACGCCCTTGCCAAGGGTACAACGGCAAATTCCTATTTCATTCAAGGCGATAAAACTGCTTTAATCGACCCTCCCGGCGAAACTTTTAGTCAAATCTATCTCGAAGCTTTACAACAACGCTTCGACCTAAAAAGCTTAGATTACGTCATCTTAGGACACGTCAACCCTAACCGCGCTGCTACTCTCAAAGCTTTATTAGAGGTCGCCCCCCAAATTACTTTTGTCTGTTCTAATCCTGGGGCAAAAAATCTGCGTACCACGCTGGAAAGTGAAGATTTATCCATTTTGGTGATGCGAGGAGATGAAACCTTAGATTTGGGTAGAGGGCATCTTTTACAATTTATTCCTACTCCCAATCCTCGCTACCCCGACCACCTTTGTACCTACGATCCGCAAACCGAAATTCTCTACACTGACAAGCTATTTGGGGCGCATATATGCGGCGAACAAGTATTTGATGAAGGCTGGGAAATTTTCAACGAAGACCGTCGCTATTATTTTGATTGTGTCATGGCTCCCCATGCGCGACAAGTAGAAACAGCGCTAGAAAAACTTTCCGAACTGGCTGTGAGAATGTATGGTGTAGGTCACGGCCCCATCGTTCGCTATGGATTGATCGAACTAACTCAAGCTTATCGCCAGTGGAGCAAACAGCAAACTTCTCAAGATCTAACCGTAGCCTTGCTCTATGCTTCTGCTTATGGTAGCACTGCAACACTATCACAGGCGATCGCCCGTGGAATTACTAAAGCTGGAGTCGCCGTAGAATCAATCAACTGCGAATTTGCCGAACCTGACGAGATCCGCGCCGCTGTAGAAAAAGCTGCTGGGATTGTCATCGGTTCCCCCACCCTGGGCGGACACGCACCAACTCCAATTCAAACCGCTTTGGGGATCATTCTCTCTACCGCTAGCAGCAACCGACTTGCAGGGGTTTTTGGTTCCTTTGGCTGGAGTGGAGAAGCAATAGATTTAATCGAAGGCAAACTGAAAGACGCTGGTTATCGATTTGGCTTTGAACCGATCCGCGTCAAATTCAAACCTACTGATGTCACTTTGCAACTATGTGAAGAAACAGGAACGGATTTTGCCCATAGTGTCAAACGGGCGAAAAAAGTCAGAATTGCACGTCAACCAGCTTCTAATGTGGAACAAGCTGTAGGACGAATCGTCGGTTCTCTCTGCGTCGTCACCACCAAGCATGGAGATATTTCTAGTGCAATGCTAGCTTCTTGGGTATCTCAAGCTACGTTCAATCCGCCAGGACTCACTGTCGCTGTGGCTAAAGACCGGGCAATTGAATCGATGCTGCATGGTGGCGATAAATTGATTTTAAATGTCTTGGCAGAAGGAAGACAATTACGCAAGCACTTTATGAAATCCTTTGCCCCAGGCGAGGATAGATTTGCCAATGTTGCTACGGAAACATCTGAAAATGGTTGTCCCATTCTCACTGATGCTTTAGCATATCTCGAATGTACGGTTAATAATCGGATGGAGGCTGGCGATCACTGGATTGTCTACGCGATCGTCGATAACGGAAAAGTCCTTAACCCCGATGGTGTCACCGCCGTCCATCACCGTAAATCAGGGAATCATTATTAAAAATGTAGAGACGTTACATGTAACGTCTCTACATTTTTAATCCTTCAATTCCTTGGGAGACTGATAATAAACAACTCCGCCTGTATCTGAGACGAAATAGCAAGATTTATAGGATTGCCATAAAGCCCGCAATATGGAAACCTGAGACTTGCGATAGTAATTTCCCAAGATTGGTTTAATTGCTTCCGTCGCGGTGCGCAGGTGGTAGTGTGGCATATTCAGAAATATGTGATGTGCCACGTGAGTCCCAATATCGTGATGGATGGGGTTAATCCAGCCGTAATCGCGATCGATTGTTGATAAAGCCCCTCTTAAGAAATACCATTCCTCACCCCGATACCAAGGAATATCCGGTTCTGTGTGGTGTAAGAATGTTACCAAGTCCAACCACATCACAAAAATGATGTATGGTACTAGGTAATATTTCAGCAAGAACATCCAGCCATATAGGTAAGTCAGTCCACCTAAGAAAGCTATCATCAATCCACAGCAGATCGTACTCGTAATCACATCCCACTTTTCGGAAGGACGAAAAAGATTGCTGCTAGGTAAGAAATGCGAACCCTGTTTTCCAGGCGATCGCTTAAATAAATAGAGTGGATACAAGAACAAAATTAGTTGAAAGCGTAGTAGTTTTTCATACCAAGCCATCTGTCGATATGTGGCTTCCGTCACCGGATACCAGCTTTCATCTGTATCGATATTGCCAGTGTTATTGTGATGGGTTCTGTGACTGATCCGCCAACCATGAAAAGGGACGAGAATTGGCGTGTGTGCCAAATGCCCGACTAAGTTATTCAACCACTTATACTTAGAAAACGAGCGATGTCCGCAATCATGTCCAACCACAAATAAAGCCCAAAACATGGTTCCTTGCATCACCCAAAAAATGGGAAAGAACCACCAAGAGTCGATTGCACCAGCCACTACGTAGAGAAGGCTAATAATACCTATATCTAAAAAGAAGTAGGCAAGCGATCGCCAAGTAGATGGTTGAAAGCACTCAGCGGGGATTGCAGCTTTCAGTTCTGCCAGCGTGAAGGGAAGGCTTGCCCGATCTTGGCTAGTTTCCTTGCTTCCCAGATTTTCTACACTACTAACAAGCTCGAATGGCACAGAGTTTTTTAGTTTTAAACAGCGAACATTATTGTAATGCCAAAATGTAACGAAATTTGAATAAATCTCTGATAATAACGAATTTTTATCGAGAATAGCAATTTGATTTGATTGCCGATGCGATCGCGGTGACACATAACACACATGTAGGGGCGCACAGCTGTGCGCCCCTACCTCTAATTACGCCCCTACCTAACAATAATGTAGAGACGTTACATGCAACGTCTCTACATACGTGCAACACCTAACAATTAATCCACGCGCTTTTCCAAATATTGACCGATCATCTGTTGTTCCCCTGCACGGGAAATAATTGTCTGGCGCGTGCGATACTTATCGCCAATTAGTTTTAACTGTTCCTCAAATACTGAGCCATTATACTCAGTTCGCAGACACATGGTTTCCGATTCTAGAAAGTAATATTCAGCTGTTACAGGTTTAGTCGTGGCAAAACCGCGATCGCGATATAAAGTAGAACCTGCAACTCCAAACATTGTTGCACCTTTTGACTGCTTCTTCTGTGACACCGAATCCCGGCTTTCCCAACTTACTTCTGCACCACAAGTTAAGATACCTGGATCGCTCAATTGATGTAATTCTGCTAATTTTCTTAACTCATCGCACCCTGGTTCTAAAAACCTGATGGTAATGTAGCTGACCATTTCCTTAGTTTCGCCATCAGGTAACGTATAGTATCGTCGTTGCGATCGCCATTCACCCGCCGACTTGCGAAAGAACTCAGCAACTTTCTGGGATGCCGATGCTTCATCAACTTGAGCCAATCTTAATTGTGATGTCACGGTTAGCAAGTCCTTACATACTATGTATTCATCTTGCGCATCTTAGTCCCTCTACTTGGGGATGTTCCAGAAAGCAAGATCTTGTTAATATTTTTAACGATTGACTATATATTAAGTCAAAATTCTCAAATTTGACATCTTCAAATTTGACATCTTGTAGATGAATTAACTCTTCAGAGTGACTTCGCACCAGAGCTTACCAAGAAGGCGGTTGAGTGGTTGTAATTGTTGACACATTTAGAGGACAAGTCACAATTCAACCCCACACCCTTGCGTCACTGGTCACTGGTCACTGATAACTGATAACCGCCCCCTAGACCGATCGATAAACATTGAGCTATGATTAACGATTGTGAGTTTTTTAAAAAAGATGAACGCGCAAGAAATTATCCGCTCGATTGAAGCGGAGCAGTTGAAGTCGAATTTACCTGAGATCTATATCGGTGACACGGTAAAAGTCGGGGTAATTATTCAAGAAGGTGGCAAAGAACGTACTCAGCCTTATGAAGGCGTAGTTATTGCCATGCGTAACAGCGGCATTAACAAAACGATCACCGTGCGCCGCGTATTTCAGGGTGTAGGTGTAGAGCGAGTCTTTCTACTGCATTCGCCTCGAATTGATAGCGTTAAAGTTATGCGACGTGGTAAGGTACGACGTGCTAAGCTATACTACCTACGCGATCGCGTAGGGAAGGCAACTCGGATCAAGCAACGGTTCGATCGCGCCCTGTAATTGCAATTGGGTAACTGTTGCCAGTCACGCAAGAAAAATTACCCAATAGCAATCGCGAAGATCGCGCTTCAGGTCGCCAAATTGCGTTAGACTAGAATCCAGCCAAATTTGTGCGCTCTTAGTTCAGTTGGTAGAACGTCGGTCTCCAAAACCGGATGTCGGGGGTTCAAGTCCTCCAGGGCGCGCTCTCAATCAGGCAAATCCCTTACCCAAAAGCGCGATCGAATGCTAGCTATCGCCAGCAAAAGTAGAAGCTTTTGGGTAAAATTAGTTGGTGACGACCCAGATCTTAAATATATATAAGTTAGATCGGCTGGACTCGAACGAACTGCTCAGTCTGAACAAAACAGTCAAGCAGTGAGGGTTAAACCGCGATCGCTTCTATTATCAATTGAGGTGTAAAGCAACCGTGAGCAAGAAAAACGAAGCCGAGATCCAACAAAGTAGTGGATTTAGCGTCACCGACTTTTTAAAGGGAACTAAAGAGGAACTTGATAAAGTAGTTTGGCCCAGTCGCCAACAGCTAATCAGCGAATCTTTAGCCGTACTATCAATGGTGGCACTATCTGCCACAATGATTTACCTCATTGATGCGTTGTTTGCTTGGGCAGCAAGAAAGGTATTCTGATGACTTTTGCAACAGACGAGCCAGGTGACTCTCGCCGCGAAGAAGAGGCAAAACCAGCGATCGCGGACACAGCAGATCGCAAACCGCGTTGGTATGCCGTACAAGTCGCCTCTGGCTGTGAAAAGCGCGTGAAAGCAGACTTAGAGCGGCGGGCGCAGACATTCGACGTATCCGAGCGCATTTTTCAAGTAGAAATTCCGCAAAGTAAAGCCTTCAAAATCCGTAAAGATGGCAGTAGGCAAGAAACGGATGAAAAAGTGTTTCCTGGTTACGTGCTAGTCAAAATGGCAATGGACGATGAAACGTGGCAGGTGGTGAAAAATACCTCTCACGTCATTAACTTTGTCGGAGCCGAACAAAAGCGTGGTAGCGGTCGCGGTCGCGGTCACGTTAAACCCCTACCCCTCAGTCCCCCAGAAGTAGAAAGAATCTTTAAGCAAGCTCAGGAACAGGAGCCAGTAGTCAAAATCAATTTGGCGGCTGGAGATCGAATTATCGTGTTAACTGGTCCGTTTAAAGACTTTGAAGGCGAAGTGGTGGAAGTCAGTCCAGAACGGAGTAAGCTAAAAGCTTTACTCTCAATTTTCGGACGGGACACGCCCGTAGAATTGGAGTTCAATCAGGTTCAGAAACAAGGCTAGAACAGAGAAATGGCAAAGAAAGTAGTTGCGGTCATTAAGCTGGCATTGAATGCTGGTAAAGCTAACCCAGCACCGCCAGTCGGACCAGCGCTAGGTCAGCATGGCGTGAATATTATGATGTTCTGCAAAGAATACAACGCCAGAACCGCCGACCAAGCAGGAATGGTCATTCCCGTAGAAATTTCGGTGTTTGAAGACAGAAGTTTTACATTTGTCCTCAAAACTCCTCCTGCTTCCGTATTGATTCGTAAAGCAGCAGGGATCGAGCGCGGTTCCAACGAGCCAAATAAAAAGCGAGTTGGTTCGATTTCAACAGCTCAGTTGCGGGAAATCGCTCAAACGAAGCTACCAGACCTGAACGCTAATGATATCGATGCTGCGATGAAAATTGTGGCAGGAACGGCGAAAAACATGGGCGTAAACGTTACTGAGTAGTCATTCGTCATAGCCTTCGGCAAGGGCTATTCTTCGAGAAGCCACCCTTCGGGTGTCTACGCCCTACGTCATTTGTCATTTGTAGGTGACAAAAGACCTCAAAGTAAACGGCAGCAAAATTATATCGGGGGAGAGGCAGGACGCTTCGCAACGACCCCAGGAGAGAAAAATGGCAAAAAAAGTATCGAGAAGATTGCGATCGCTGCAAGAGAAAGTAGAAGATCGGGCTTATGCGCCGATTGAAGCGTTGCAATTATTAAAAGAAACCGCTACAGCTAAGTTTCCCGAAGCCGCAGAAGCACATATACGGCTGGGAATCGATCCGAAATATACAGACCAACAGCTCAGAACGACAGTTGTACTACCCAAAGGTACGGGACAAGAAGTCCGCGTTGCCGTGATTGCTAGAGGTGAAAAGGTCACAGAAGCGAGCAACGCAGGAGCAGATATTGTTGGCTCTGAGGAATTAATTACCGAAATTCAAAACGGTAGAATGGACTTTGACAAACTCATCGCCACACCCGATGTGATGCCCCAGGTGGCAAGATTGGGTAAGCTGTTGGGTCCACGCGGTTTGATGCCATCGCCCAAAGGCGGAACGGTAACGTTTGACATAGCCAGCGCAATTTCGGAGTTTAAAGCTGGTAAACTAGAATTTCGTGCCGATCGCACGGGAATCGTTCACGTTATGTTCGGAAAAGCAGCTTTCCCCGCCGAAGATTTGTTAGTCAATTTGAAGGCGCTACAAGAAACTATCGATCGCAACCGTCCCTCTGGTGCAAAAGGTCGTTACTGGCGTACTATTTTTGTTTCCGCGACTATGGGACCTGCAATTGAAGTTGAAATCAGCGGCTTACGAGATCTCAAGATGACAGAAGCAGCATAATTTATGGTAATGGGTAATGGGTAATAGGTAATGGGAAGTCAAAAGTCAAAAGTCAAAAGTCAAAATCGCTGGCAATCACTGACTGCTGATAAATAACCAACTACTAATTACCAATTACCAACTACCAATCAAAAATTGATAGCCGAAGACAGCAGGGGCTAATTAGCTTAATATCCTGCCGAGGTTTGTACAAAAATGTTTTTGATGACACTAGTTATAGTGAAGTCGAAATAACATGACGTACACCGTGTCACCTCGGCTCTTGAGTCGAGGTTTTGTTTTGGGTGGGTAGGGTAGGAGACACGGATTTCATGTGAATTGGTCGATCGCATTCCAAGCTAGGAGGTGAAATGAATGGGTAGAACCATAGAAAACAAACAAGAGATCGTGGCGGATCTCAAAGCTACTTTGAGTGAGTCCCAACTCGCTCTTGTAATTAACTATCAAGGGTTATCAGTAGCTGAAATTACAGATTTACGGCGGCGATTGCGCCCAACCGGAACAGTCTGTAAAGTCACCAAAAACACGCTGATGGGCATCGCGATTAGCGGTCAGGATAACTGGCTAGCTATGGAAGAATTGCTCCAAGGTTCTTCAGCATTTTTGCTGGTAAAAGAAGATATCAGCGGTGCAATCAAGGCTTACCAGGACTTCCAAAAAGCCAGCAAGAAAACTGAATTGCGCGGTGGCGTAATGGAAGGTCGTCTGCTGAAAGAAGCAGATGTTAAGGCACTGGGAGACTTGCCATCTAAAGAGCAGCTTATGGCTCAAATTGCTGGAGCTATCAATGCATTGGCAACCAAAGTTGCTGTGGGTATCAACGAAGTTCCATCTTCGCTGGCGCGTGGTATTCAGGCGTATGCCGATAAAGATGGCTCGGCTGCGACCGAAACAGATGCTGCTTAATCAGTAGCGAGAAAGACAAGCACAAATTTAGATTACATAGGAGTTAATTGCATGTCTGCTGCAACCGATCAAATTTTGGAACAACTCAAATCTCTAACTTTGCTAGAAGCATCTGAGTTAGTCAAGCAAATCGAAGAAGCCTTTGGTGTAAGTGCTGCTGCTCCTGCTGGAGGCATGATGATGATGGCTCCTGGTGCTGCTCCTGGCGCTCCTGCTGAGGAAGTGGAAGAGAAGACTGAATTCGACGTAATTCTGGAAGAAGTCCCCGCTGATAAGAAGATTGCCATCCTGAAGCAAGTGCGCGAACTAACAGGTCTAGGCTTGAAAGAAGCTAAAGACTTGGTAGAATCTGCACCCAAGCCAGTGAAGGAAGGCATTGCTAAAGAAGCGGCAGAAGAAGCTAAGAAGACTCTAGAAGCTGCTGGTGCTAAGGTGACTGTTAAATAGATCCCCCAACCCCCTTTTTAAGGGGGTTTTCGATCGCCATCTGTAGAGACGTTCCATGGAACGTCTCTACATTTGTTTTAATATTGTTTTAATGCAAATTTGCATCCCAGATGCCGATGTAAATGCGATCGCGGCTGTTACGTTCGATCGCTCCTTTTAGTTGACCTTGGCGAAAAGAATATCTGTTAGTCTGACGCTGATAAACTTTTTGCAATCCGTTGATAATTTCAGGTGCGGTCTGTTCGCGTAACATTCGCTGTAGTGTTGCTTGCATAGTTTCCGGCGCGACTGATTGAGCAAAAGAGACTTCAGTTTGACGCAGCCGTCCAGAAGTGCGATCGAATAAATAACCGAGCGTGATGCGTTCTGGCTCGATATCGTAAATCGCCGCACGGGTATTAACCCAAAGACCTCTACTCGTTTTTGTAGGCTTGCCTAATGCTGCTTTGACTACATTTTCAGTAGTACCAATCGGAAATCCCGGTATATCTCGATCTCGATCCCCCCTAGCCCCCCTTAACACAGCGGGGGGTTGTGGAGATTCTCGCTCTGTCGCCCCCTTTTGTAAGAGGGGTTGTGGAGATTCTCGCTCTGTCGCCCCCCTTTGCAAGGG
>NZ_PYCI01000230.1:0-4375 GCF_003015105.1 Chroococcidiopsis sp. CCALA 051
AAGGGAGACAAGGGGGACAAGGGAGACAAGGGGGACAAGGGAGACAAGGGGGACAAGGGAGACAAGGGAGAATGGTTTGTGGCAAACAAAAAATTTTTGGAAAAGCTGGATCTAAATCGTAGATGTTTGCTATGATAAACATCCGTGAGAAAAACGGCTACACGGGCGATTAGCTCAACGGTAGAGCGCCTGCCTTACAAGCAGGATGTTACAAGTTCGAATCTTGTATCGCCCATAAGTTATCAAAAAATAGAGGTCAAAACTGCTATGGGACAACAACCATAAGTTGTCCCATTCAGATAAGACAATCCCCCCTAGCCACCTAACAACAGGTAGAATAATGTCTCCCTTTTTAAGGGGGGTTGGGGGGCTCTTCGAGGATCGATCGCTTTTAACTGAACCGTATTGCTGTATAAGAGTAAAAAATAAAAAGTAGAGACGTTGCATAACACATCTCTACTTTTTGTAAGTTGCCTAACTTGACAGCTAAAATGCTAGCTCTGACCTTATTTAGGCATTTTGACTTTTGACTGATGTACGGACGGGTTTAAGGCAGAATGCTCGGTTCTAGAACAGATCTCTTCTAAAAACCCGCCCCTACAAATGCTTGCCTTTTGACTTTTAACTTTTAACTTTTGACTTTTGTGCTAGATTTTGGCTTCTTCCTTGACTAACTTGTCCCAACCCAAGTCTTTGAGGTTGTTATTGCGGCGTAGGGGTCGAGTTACCAATTCGAGAATATCGCGGGCGTTGGTAAAGCCGTGAATTTGCGCAAATGTGAACTCTACAGACCACTTGGTATTGATTCCCCGCGCTTCTAGTGGGTTAGCATGTGCCATACCTGTAATTACCAAATCAGGCTTCAACTCATAAATCCGCTGGACTTGGTTGTAGTTGTCCGGCTTCTCAACAATTTTAGGTAAGGGTACGCCCATTTCTTGACAAGTTTTTTCTAGCATTGCCAATTCAGCCGCTTGGTAGCGTTTATCCATATATGGAATGCCAATTTCGGGTACGGTCATGCCACAGCGGATCAAAAATCTTGCCAGCGAGATTTCCAGTAAATTATCTCCCATGAAGAAGGCAGATTTACCGCGAATCAATTGCACGTAATCTTCTAAATTTGCCCAAATTTGAGCTTCTCTTTCGTCTAATCCCTTGGGAGTGATGCCGAATACAGAGCAAATTTTTTCAACCCAAGCGCGAGTGCCATCGGGACCAATTGGAAAGGGTGCGCCGATGAGTTTGCACTTGCGACGACGCATTAAAGTTGTTGCCGTCCGCGATAAGAAGGGGTTGACACCAACGACATAATACCCTTCTTCTAGAACTGGTAGTTCGGTGTAACGCTTGGCAGGTAGCCAGCCAGAAACTTTGATCCCCTGTTTTTTTAATTCCAAGGTAAGTTGGGTAACAACCGGATCGGGGAGAGAACCAAATAATACTAGTGGCGGATGATTGACATACTCAGATTCTTCTTGGGCAAGTTCTTCTTTTTTCTTCCCAAAGTGGAGCAGTTTTTGAATCGCGTTGCGTTCGTTTTTCTCAGTCTCGGCTACAGGTGCTTCATTCGGACAACGGGCTGCCATTGCTGCTAGAACTGTATCTTCCCCTTGGGTAAAGGCGTAGTCTAAGCCATTTGCCCGCGCTACTACGATGGGGATACCGATCTCGGATTCTAACTTGGGTGCTAAGCCTTCCAAGTCCATTTTGATGATTTCGGTGGTACAAGTGCCGATCCAAACAATCACGCTGGGGTTGCGATCGCGCTTAATTTGCTCGCACAATCGCTTTAACTCCTCATAATCGTTTAACTGGGCGGAAATATCCCCTTCTTCTAGTTCTGCCATCGCATAGCGAGGTTCGGCAAAAATCATCACCCCCATAGCATTTTGCAAGAAATAGCCGCAGGTCTTCGTCCCAATTACCAAAAAGAAACTATCTTCAATTTTTTGGTAAAGCCAAGCAACGCAACTGATTGGGCAAAATGTATGATAATTGCCAGTTTCGCATTCAAAATTGAGTGCTTCCGGTTGTGCCAAAGTCATAAATCGGTGTTCTCCCCTTCTGATTTAAAGGATGAATGGGGAGCCGAGAGACACGGGAGACAAGGAGGACAAGGGAGACAACGGAGGAAAGATTCATTCAATATCTAAAATTCCTCGACTCCCGACTCCCGACTCCCGACTCCCCAATTAAAATTCAGGAAATAAACGTGAAATCTCGTCGTTGCCAGTTTTACCTTCTCTAGGACGGTTAGAACTCGCAGACTGTTCGTCCGCCCAGATATCGCCGAAGTCAGACTGACTAAAATTTTTTTTTGCGTCAGGTGTTTGCCCAGTTGCCTGCGCTGTTGTAGGAGGGACATCACCCGTAGATAATGCATCTAGTTCGCTTTCGGCGCAATCGTCCATCATACCCATGAGCGCATCCATTTGCGTGTCAGGATTAGAGGGATGGGGGTTTCCCATCGGATTGTGCGGGCGATCGCTCGATAGCTTTTCTGGGTCAAAATTCAACTCCAGAACGTCAATTAAAGCATTGAGATCGGGATTGAGTTTAGTAAAAGGAATCATTAATTCCGCTAATTGCGGTTCCAGCGCGCTCACAACTCCCAGGATGAGGTTAGAAGATGGTCGCCTTCCACCATCGGGCGTGGTGACGTATTCTACTTCCATTTGCTTAGCAATCCAAGCATGATTGGCATGAAAGAATTGCACCCACTTTTGTTTTAAAGATGCCGTTAAGTCTGTGAAAAATGCCATCTACTTTACACCTCATCCAAAAATACTAGACCGATCAAACCATCATCAAGTCTAGTTCTTCTTCTGGAGTTGGAACAGGTGGTTTGGTGGGATTGAGGTAAAAATCAGACAACAGGGCAAATAATTCGCGATCTGGCGAGTCATTTGGCACAACTCCTTCTGGACGCGCCAAAATTTGGTCGGCGACGTTGAGATAGTAATCGCAGACGTAATTTAGGGAAGGATCGGACTCAGCCATTTCAAACAAAGTCTTGCCTTTGACGCGAGAAACGCGAATATCTTCGATGAGCGGCAATACTTCTAATACGGGCATGGGTACGGATTCGATATATTTATCGATCAGGTCGCGTTTAGCGGTACGATTGCCGATCAATCCTGCCAATCGTAGGGGGTGGGTGCGTGCTTTTTCTCTCACAGAAGCAGCAATGCGGTTGGCTGCAAACAAGGCATCAAAACCGTTATCGGTGACAATCATGCAGTAGTCAGCGTAGTTTAATGGAGCAGCAAAGCCACCACATACCACGTCACCCAATACGTCAAATAGAATCACGTCGTATTCGTCAAAGGCGTTGAGTTCTTTTAACAGCTTGACTGTCTCGCCAACGACGTAACCACCGCAACCTGCACCCGCTGGTGGTCCCCCTGCTTCAACGCAATCTACGCCACCGTAGCCTTTATAAATCACGTCCTCAGCCCAGACATCTTCGTAGTGATAGTCTTTTGACTGAAGCGTATCGATAATGGTGGGAATTAAAAATCCTGTCAGGGTAAAGGTACTATCGTGCTTTGGATCGCACCCGATTTGTAAAACCTTTTTACCGCGCTTGGCAAGAGCGACAGAAATGTTACAGCTCGTTGTAGATTTACCGATGCCACCTTTTCCGTAGACTGCAAGTTTCACGTTGGGTTGGCTCCTATCGTTGTTTTGTTATGGCTCTGGCTCAAGAAGTACACGAAGTCAAAAGTCAAAAGTTAAAAATCAAAAGCCCTATGTTGTGGGCATTTGGTACTTTTCCTTATTGATGATTTATTTCTGTCGTGCTGTACTAGCTTGCCGATCGCCGTTTTTGATTCGATTACTTGTCATTATCTGGCAAGGGCAAGGGAAATGAAAGGGCATCTTCAGATAAAAAAGAGAGTAAATCAGTATTTCTGAGCTAAAAAAGTAATATTTTCTCTAATATCTTCCGAAAACTCTATTTAAGCTTAAATTATCCTACTAAAACAATTTTGTGTTTTTATTTTATATAAATAGTTACAAAATACAAATAAACTTGTTTGTGGAAACGATCGCGATCGCCGAGTCCCGAAACTAGAGTATTTATACTTATTAAACTTGTAATGGCGATCGCGAATATCGCCCTAATCCCTCTTGCTTGGGGCAATCGAGGTGTTCTCTGATGAAGAGTTAAATTTTGCTGAAATTGAGCTAAGTTACAAGACAAATAGCAAAACTATGGCGATCGCACTGTGAAAATGGAGTTAGCTGGTAAGGAAAGCGTTTGGGAATAAGCGATCGCTCAGTTTATACAAAGAATCATTAATTTTTCCCAGCAACAGACTCGGATCCCCCCTAGCCCCCCTTAAAAAGGGGGGAACAAAAGCCCCCC
>NZ_PYCI01000131.1:0-18299 GCF_003015105.1 Chroococcidiopsis sp. CCALA 051
GACTGCACCCGCTACAGCGATGGCGGTTTACCAAGCTGCGCGACAGGAAGTTAAAAATTTCTCCTTACTGGTTTCTCACGTATTAGTTCCGCCAGCAATGGAGGCGATTCTTGCCTCACCTCATCATCAAGTTCAGGGATTTTTAGCAGCCGGGCATGTCTGCACGGTGATGGGATACACCCAGTACGAACCGCTCGTACAGAAATATCGCATTCCGATTGTCGTCACGGGGTTTGAACCGCTAGACATCCTCCAAGGGGTGTATATGTGCATTCAGCAATTGGAATCGGGGCGATCGCAACTAGAAAATCAATACGCTCGTTCGGTGCGGCGCAGTGGAAATGAAACCGCTCAACGATTAATGCGTGAAGTATTTGAGGTCGTACCGAGGCAATGGCGCGGAATTGGTCGTATTCCTCAAAGTGGGTTGGGCTTACGCGATCGATATGCTGAATTTGATGCTCAAAAGCGCTTTGATATTTTTAACTACGCAATTGCAGAATCTACCGAATGTCTGAGCGGACAGATCTTACAAGGCATCAAAAAACCCCACGAATGCCCTGCTTTTAGCGATCGCTGTACGCCAGAACATCCCCTGGGTGCGCCGATGGTTTCCTCAGAAGGGGCTTGTGCGGCATATTATCGTTATCGGCATCGGGTGTAAGAAGGCAACAGGCAGAGGAGCAGAGGAGTTGTCAGTGAGCGAACCCGAAGACTTTATCCTGTCTTGTCCCATCCCAATTGACAAGTATCCCCGCGTTCTACTGGCGCATGGGGGTGGTGGAAGGTTAATGCATCAGTTGATTTCACAAATGTTTTTGGCGACATTTAGCCATAGCGATCGCGCGCCACATGACGCTGCCGAAATTCACCTCAAAAGCGGCAGAATTGCTTTTACCACTGATTCTTATGTAGTTCAACCCCTGTTTTTTCCAGGCGGCGATATCGGAATGCTGGCAGTTAACGGCACTGTCAACGATTTGGCGATGAGCGGAGCGCGTCCGCTGTATTTAAGTGCTGGGTTTATTTTGGAAGAAGGACTATCAATGGAAACGCTTTGGCGGGTCGTGCAATCGATGCAACAAGCAGCTCAAACAGCCAACGTGCAGATCGTGACTGGCGATACAAAGGTTGTGGATAAAGGGAAGGGAGACGGCATTTTTATCAATACTGCTGGTGTTGGAATTATCGAGCATGACCAGGCGATCGCCCCCCAATCAATTCAGCCTGGGGATGTGTTGCTCCTCAATGGCGATCTCGGTCGTCACGGCATTGCTATTATGACCGAGAGAGAGGGTTTAGCCTTTGAAACTACCATAGAGAGCGATGCCGCACCACTAGCAAGTCTGATTCTAGAACTGCTTGCAGCTGAAATTGAAATTCACTGTTTGCGCGATCTAACTCGTGGCGGTTTATCGAGCGCTCTAAATGAAATTGCCCAAGCTGCCTGCGTCAAAATTGAAATTGATGAAAGTGCCATCCCCATAAGTGAAGAAGTGCAAGGAGCGTGTGAAATCCTCGGTTTCGATCCGCTTTATGTCGCTAATGAAGGCAGATTCGTCGCTTTTGTGCCACCAGAATTTGCCCAAACAGCAATAAAAATTATGCGATCGCATAATTTAGGAAAATCTGCTCAAATTATTGGCAGTGTCACCGAACGCAAAACATCTGGTTTTGTCACGATGAAGAGTAAAATTGGCGCTCAACGCATTGTCGATATGTTAAGCGGAGAACAACTACCGCGAATCTGCTAATCCGAATTTGCTCATCCCATCACTTGTGGTAGCGTGGCATAGAGAAAAAAGCCGACTGCCACGATTGCCAATAACCCCTGAATCAAATTTCCCACCAGAGAACCGACTACAATTCCGATTCCAGCTTTCAAGGCTCGTTTAAGATCGCGTTGATAAATATACTCGCCGATAATTGCGCCTAACAAAGGTCCGAGCAAAATTCCTAACAAGGGACCACCAAACGGCAAAGCAGGCAATAAACCAAAAATACCCAATAGCAAACCAACAACCGCACCAATCTGTCCCCATTTACTGGCTCCAGCGCGTTTCGCTCCCCAGAAGGTAGCCAGCAGATCGATGCCGACGCTAAGCGCCAACACCACCACCGTCACAATTAGAGGTACGGCAATGCTACCAAAAGAACCTTGCACCACACCCCAAATTGCGATCGCGACTAAAATCAAACTCGTCCCAGGAATCCCTGGAACCACTGCCCCAATCACACCGACAACCATGAGGGCAACTAATAACCAATAGAGAGTTAGCATAATTTTTCATTTGTCATTTGTCGTTCGTCATTTGTCATTAGTGAATCGTTAATTTTGACTTTTAACTTTTGACTTTTGACTTTTTCCCTACTCCCTGCTCCCTGCTCCCTGCTCCCTAAAAAGAGTAACGTCTAACTTGTCAGCAATACCAGCGATCCAGGTTTCATCTTGCTTGGTATAGCTGCGGGGAGCATTTGCACCCAAAATCATTACGCCTTGCTGACCGATGGGTTGACAAATAACTCCTTGGGTGTTGTCCGGCAAATAGTCAAATTCAAATCGTCCTGGGTAAACGCTCAAAGCCACTAAGTAAACTGGTTTATGTTTTTCCAGCACCCGTTGGACGATCGCCCCTGGAGTTACTTCGGCTTTCTCTGGTAAAATGCCGCGCCGCAGCAACACTTTTCCCTGATACAACACGATCAGCGATCGGGTGACGGTATTCGTCAGCAACAGATAAGATGCCCAAGCTAGTTCTGTCTTGACTATTTCAGGTAAGTCTGGAGCCAACTCAAACTTTTGCTCGCCCACGAGTTCTACCGCATCCGGCAGGCGCGGTGCGACTTGCTGCCAAAGCAAGCCAGTCAAAATTAGCACCGCACTGACAATTGCCCCCAAAACATCCGACCGTGCCTGAGTCACCGTCAGTTCCGGTGTCAGCAACCGATTGACCAACAGCAACACAGCAGCTAACCCCCCTACCACTAGAGGTATTAGCCTTACAACTCGATTTGGATCTGGTTTAGCCATGTTGGAGTGAGTAGTGAGTAACGAGCAGTGAGTAGTGAACAAAGAAGGATGTAGAGTGTAGGGTGTAGTGAAATTTCGATCTCTCCCTTGTCCCCCTTGTCCCCCTTGTCCGTCTCTTTTCCCAAATTAGCCACTATCCACCAGTATTCACTCCTCTCCCGGTTCGATAATCCGTTGGAATAGATAACCCGTGCCTCTAGCGGTAAGGATTAATTCTGGGTTACTAGGGTCGTCTTCTAACTTCGCCCGCAGTCGCGAGATATGCACGTCTACTACGCGAGTGTCTACATGTCGTTCGGGCGTATAGCCCCAAACTTCTTGCAAGATTTCCGATCGCGAAAAGGCTTCTCCCGAACGGCTCACTAGCAACTCTAGCAAGCTAAATTCCATTCCTGTCAAGCGAATGCGCTCGTCTCCTTTGTAAACTTGTCGCTTGTTTGTGTCAATTTTGATACTTCCTACTTGGATCACCCCAGAGCTAGGAATTCCCGAAGCGCCTGTTTTGTCTACCCGCCGCAGTACCGAGCGAATGCGTGCTTCCAGTTCTTTCGGGGAAAATGGCTTGACTACGTAATCATCCGCACCTAATTCCAGTCCGGTGATCCGATCGGCGACATCGCCCAGGGCTGTTAGCATAATAATTGGTACATCTGATTCCTTGCGTAGCTCTTGACACACGCCGTAGCCATCTAACTTCGGCATCATCACGTCCAAGACAACCAAATCTGGATCGGCTTTGCGAAATGTATCCAAAGCTTCCTCGCCGTCTGCTGCTGTCACGACATCGTAACCAATCATCGACAGCCGCGTTTCTAAGATCCGCCGAATGCTGGCTTCGTCGTCCACGACTAGGATTTTTTCTTTATGACTTTCCAAATTGACCAACGCTCCTTAAAACCAACATTTTTGAATTTTAATTTTTAGTACTATTACATGAAGATCTTATCCCATTCAATCCATGTAAATTAGCCGAAATTCTCGCACTCACTTACTTTCAAGGTTTTTTAATATTTGCGGTTTTACCAACAAAATTTAACTTAACGCAACAAAAGCACTAAACGAATGCCCAAACCCCGTACCTATTTCGTTTGCAATGAATGTGGCGCAGAGTCGCCTCAGTGGTTTGGTAAGTGTCCTGCCTGCGGGACTTACAATTCCTTAGAAGAACAAATTACGAGTACAACTCTCGGGACGCTACCAACTCGTGGGGTTAGCTGGCAGCAAACGCCGCAAAGCAATGGTAAGTCGATCGCTAAAGCCGCAAAACCCCGCGCTTCTCTAACTTTCGACCAAATTAGCGATCGCCAAGTGAGCCGCTGGTGTTCTGGCTATGACGAACTCGACCGGGTACTCGGTGGTGGTATTGTACCAGGTTCTATGGTTTTGATCGGCGGCGATCCGGGGATTGGCAAATCGACTTTGTTACTACAGGTTTCTAACCAACTCGCCCAAAACTATCGCATTCTCTACGTTTGCGGTGAAGAGTCAGGACAGCAAGTGAAGTTACGCGCTTCTCGTTTGGGTGTATCTAAATTTCAAAACCCTATAGAGGAATCAGATCCCCAGCTTCAAAACCAATCGCCTAACGGTCATTTAGTTAACAATGGTAGTGCAAGAGCCGATTTATACGTTTTGCCAGAAACAGATCTCGAAGAAATACTGAGGGAAGTCGATTCGCTCAAACCCAATGTAGCTGTCATCGATAGTATCCAAACCGTCTATTTTCCCGCCTTAACTTCCGCCCCTGGTTCGGTAGCACAGGTGCGAGAATGTACCTCAGCCCTGATGCAAGTCGCAAAACGGGAAGATATTACGATGTTAATTGTGGGACACGTTACCAAAGAAGGTGCGATCGCGGGTCCCAAAGTTTTAGAGCATTTGGTAGATACAGTACTCTATTTTGAAGGCGATCGCTTCGCCTCCCATCGGTTGTTACGCACAGTCAAGAATCGCTTTGGCGCTACTCATGAAATTGGCATCTTTGAAATGATCGATCGCGGGTTGCGGGAAGTCGCCAACCCTTCAGAATTATTTCTCGGTAGCCGCGACGATCCTTCACCAGGAACGGCGATAGTGGTTGCTTGCGAAGGCACGCGCCCGATTGTGGTAGAGTTACAAGCCTTGGTTAGTCCCACCAGCTATGCTTCACCCCGTCGTTCTACCACGGGGATAGACTACAGCCGTTTACTGCAAATTTTGGCAGTGTTAGAAAAACGAGTTGGCATTCCTTTGTCTAAACTGGATGCCTATGTCGCCTCTGCTGGTGGCTTAAGCGTGGAAGAACCAGCTGTAGATCTGGGAGTCGCGATCGCCGTAGTCGCTTCTTTCCGCGATCGCATTGTCGATCAGCGCACTGTTTTAATTGGAGAAGTCGGGTTAGGGGGACAAGTACGCCCCGTCTCTCAAATGGAACTGCGTCTGAAAGAAGCTGCTAAACTAGGATTTAAGCGGGCAATTGTACCCAAAGGGCAACCCTATCCTGACGTAGATTTGGAAATTATTCCTGTCGCCAAAGTACTCGATGCGATTATCGCTGCAATCCCCCCACAATCGTTCCCAGATTTAGATTTAGAAGAGGAATAGTATTTGGGTTAGCAGTAGGGCATTCGTTCCCCTCTTTTTAAGGGGGGTTAGGGGGGATTGAAATCTGAAACTTCAAATGCTTCACTCCCGCTAGTATTGCCGATCGCGATCCAACGTTGAACTTGTGGTAGATCGCAAAGTCGGGTTGAATGTGAAAAAATATAAATCAGCGCTCCATCGAGCGATCGCCACACAACTAAATCCTTAACTTAATTCGGTCAAAACTCCAGAGATTAATAGAACTGCAAACCAAGTTTCCGTAATATTGCTGTAGTTGACGCTCGGTTTTCGTGATACACAGAATGAGTTATGTAAATTTCTATGGAGAGTTCTTGTCATTATGGTAAATAGTTCTGACTTTCTGCATCCTCGCAGTCGTTACTATGGCAAAGTACAGCCTGAAAATTTAGTCTTTAACGCCAATCTCCAAGAATTCGCTCAGCATGTCAGTTACATCTGTAACTTAGAAACGGCTGGTAAAATTTCTCCAGATGAAGCATACAAAAAAATTCGCGACTTGTGGAAACAACTCAAACGCTCGAAAAAAGAGTTGGGAATTGGTGAAAACCCATTTCAGAATGACGACGAGCAAAAAGATAGCTAACGTTCTATTGTCATAGCACGATGTTTACATCCGCATTAAAAATTTCTCTTTTGTAGAGACGTTACATGTAACGTCTCTACATTTTTTATTAACCTACCAAAACATTCTCTGCCAAACGCTTTGACTCTACCATCTGATAATATTCCTGTAACTGACGAGTAGCCGCCGCCCATCCCCAGCGTTCCGCCTCCAAACGGGCATTTTGACGAATGGTTTCTCGCTCCTGTTTTTGCTCTAACAGATGTAAAGTTGCCGCGATCGCTCCTTGTTCGTCTTTAGGATCGAATAAATAACCATTGACTCCAGATGTGACAATATCGACAATTCCGCCTGAATTTGCCGCAACTACAGGACAGCCAGCTGCCATTGCCTCAAGTAAAACTAGTCCCAACGTCTCAGTTCGCGAAGGAAACAGAAACGCATCAGCAGAAGCAAACGCTGCCCCAAGATCCCTACCCGTGAGATAGCCGACAAAGTGAGTATTCGTTCCCGCAAAATGTTTCTCTAAAGCTAAACGATGAGGTCCATCTCCTACCAAAGCTAAGCGCGCCTCTGGAATTGCCTCTAATACGGGTTTAATCCGTTCGATTTCTTTTTCCGCTGACAGACGACCGACGTAGAGTAACAAGGGACTATCGGGATGACCTTGAGATAACCGCGATCGCATTTGTTCGCAAGCTAGATCGGGATGAAATAACTCCGTATCAACTCCCCGCTGCCACAAGTCTACTCGTTGGATTCCGTGGCTAGATAGCTCTTCTACCATTGCCGTTGAAGTACACAAATTTAATTCTGCTTGATTGTGAGCAGTTTTGAGCAATTCCCACAGCAAGCCTTCCAACATTCCTAGTCCGTAATGCTGTAAATACTGCGGTAAGTGAGTGTGATACGAGGCAACTAAGGGAATTTTTAACACTTTCGCATAAAATAACCCCGATAGTCCTAACACTGCGGGGTTGACTACATGGACGATATCGGGTTGGAATCTCTCCAGTTCGTGACCGATCGCGGGGCGTGGTAATGCCATTTTTAACTCTGGATACAATGGTAAAGGGAAACCCGAAACACCGTAAACTTTCGCCCCTTGATACTCTGTAATCCCCCCTTCGGGTGCAACAACTAAAACGCGATCGCCGTTACGTTGTAAATGTTCGACCGTGTGACGCAACCGCGTGACAATACCGTCAACCTTGGGTAGGAAGGTTTCTGTAAATAAGGCAATTTTCATACTTATTGAGGGGCGCTGAGGCTGGGGAAAGTTACCAGCAAGTATTTTCCGATAATCCCAACTTCTTCGCAATATTGGGATCTCTCACGGGATAGACAGTTGCTCGAATTTAAATTCTCCGCCAAAATAGCCATCTTCGGCAGCAAAACGACCGATCGCTGGGCGATAAGCTTGGTATACCACAATGGAGCGGTCGTCATATTGCGCCACAATATGATTTCCCGACTTAGGCAATCGGTCGATCTGCAATCGGTAAAGTTTCGTCACCAGTGACATTACAACGACCCTCTCCCTCAACTACGTATTATGAGGGACAAGCGGATTCTCCAACCAACTACCAACTACCAACTACCAGTAACTATCTTCTCCAAGTCACTTTGGGTAGAATGTGTTTTTTATCGACGCGATCTTGGTACTTGACTGCAAAATTAAGCAGAGAATCAAGCAATGCTTCTGAGAGGAAATGCGGTTGCAATCCGAGACTCAGTAAACTCGTATTTTTGGCATTGAAATAGTGTTCTTCCCGCTCAATTCTGGGATTATCGAGATTGTTAACTTCGACTTTCAGTCCCAGCGCGTTGCCAGCTTTTTGCACCATGACAGCCAAGTCGCCGACGCTAAATAGTTCGGTAAATTGGTTAAAGACGCGGAATTCACCAGGATTAGCAGGATTTGCGATCGCCAATTCGACACAGCGCACCGTATCCCGAATATCCAAAAAGCCACGGGTTTGTCCGCCCTTACCATATACAGTCAGCGGATGTCCGATCGCTGCTTGGATACAGAAACGGTTCAGCGCCGTACCAAACACCCCATCGTAGTCGAGGCGATTGATCAACATCTCGTCCATGCCCGTCTCTTCTGTTAGGACTCCATAAACCACACCCTGGTTCAAATCTGTAGCGCGTAAGCCCCAAATCTTACAAGCAAAGTGAATGTTGTGGCTGTCGTGGACTTTGCTCAGGTGGTACATACTACCTGGCTGCTTTGGATAGGGTAAGGTATCCTTGCGCCCGTTGTGTTCGATTGTAATGTACCCTTCTTCAATGTCGATGTTAGGCGTGCCGTATTCGCCCATTGTCCCCAGCTTGACCAAGTGACAGTCGGGGAAACTATCGCGCATGGCATAGAGTATATTCAGCGTCCCAACGACATTATTCACCTGCGTCAGTACGGCGTGTTCGCGATCGATCATGGAAAAAGGTGCGGAACGCTGTTCGCCAAAGTGGACGATCGCTTCCGGTTCAAATTGGTGCAGCGTTTTGCTCAAAAACTCGTAGTTGGTAATATCGCCGACAAACAAATCGATCTTTTTGCCTGTGAGGTCTTGCCACCTTTGAATCCGATGCTGAATCGTTGCGATCGGTGTCAGGGTATCTACTCCAAGTTCGAGATCCCAGTGCCTCCGTACCATGCTGTCTAGAATCCCAACCTCGTAACCTCGATTGGATAAGTAGAGCGCGGTTGCCCAACCGCAATAGCCATCGCCACCAATAACCAATACTTTCATCGTCTGTGCGTGTTACTCGCTGATATTCGCTAAATCTACCAGGTTTATGTCCCCCTTTTGCGTCCTAAATTAGGAGTATATTTTCTATACAATTGCCTAACCAATCAAAGCCTCTTGCCTCTTGCCTCTTACCTCCTCTTTGAATTTTCGGATTTTTATTAAAAAATGTTACATTTATGCCGTCAAAACGCTACGCTGTCTTGACACTATGCGAGTAAGCCGATAACGTGATATACATACCCGGGTAAGACGATTGAAAAAAATATGCAAGCTAAGCAAAAAGTTACGCTGTATTTAACGCCTGAACTGCATCGGCGGCTCAAAATCAGAGCCGCGATCGACTCGGAACCAATGTCAGAACTCGCTGCCCGCGCGCTCGCTTTTTATTTATCTCACCAAGAGTTAATAGACGAAGCAGAGTCATACGGCAACACGCACAGAGTTTATGCATGTCCTGAATGTGCAACAACGGTGGCATTGAACGAAGGCGAACTAGTATCCCTCAAGGATCAGCCGGGGGTAATAGAGCAGTCCAAGCCGACAAGAGTTGCGGCTGAAGCAGCAATACAAGAAGGGCAACTAGCCCTCGCCAGCCACTAATTTCATTGAAACTAATTTCATTGAAGCTGATTCATCAAAGCTGAATCCGAAGCGCTGTCCGTACTATCTTTAGGGTCAAAAGTAAGGTCAAAGGCAATGAAAGAAGAGCTAAATATTCTCATACAAGCTCAATACCCGCTGATATACCTTGTGACCTCTGAGGAAGAGCGGGCTGAACAAGCAATAGCAACGATCGCCCAGTTAAGACCGCAGCGCCGAATATTCATCTGGACGGTGACGCACGGAATCGTAGAACACGGTCAGCCACGCCACGTCACGCAGCATAATACCGTATCTCCAGAAGCAGCGATCGAGTGGGTGATCCGCCAGCGAGAGCCGAGCATATTCATATTTAAGGATTTACACCCCTTTATTGACGCACCAGTAACGACGAGATGGTTGCGAGATGCGATCGCCAGCTTTAAAGGCACGCAGAAAACGATGGTTCTGATGTCTCCGATGCAGCAGGTTCCAATCGAGTTAGAGAAAGAAGTTGTCGTACTAGACTTCCCGCTACCCGATTTGGCAGAATTGAACCAAGTATTAGAGCGGCAGTTAGAGCAAAATCGCGGACGACGGCTGACAACAGATGCCAGAGAGAAATTATTAAAAGCAGCTTTGGGCTTAACGCGAGATGAGTCAGAAAAAGTCTACCGCAAGGCTCAGGTAACAGCGGGACAGCTATCAGAAAATGAAGTAGAAGTCGTCTTATCCGAGAAAAAGCAATTAATCCGGCGCAACGGTATCTTAGAATACATTGAAGAGGATGCCACAATCGATGCCGTTGGTGGTTTAGAAGAGCTGAAACGCTGGCTCAAACAACGTTCTAATGCTTTTACTGAAAGAGCGAGAGAATACGGTCTGCCTCAGCCGAAGGGAATGCTAATTTTAGGGGTTCCTGGGTGTGGTAAATCTTTGATCGCCAAAACGACATCTCGCTTATGGGGTCTGCCCCTGTTGAGATTAGATATGGGGCGAGTTTATGACGGCTCGATGGTAGGTCGCTCTGAGGCTAACCTACGCAACGCCCTCAAAACCGCCGAATCGATTTCGCCCACAATTTTATTTATTGATGAGTTAGATAAAGCCTTTGCAGGTACAGCAGGTTCAGCCGATTCGGATGGTGGTACGTCTAGCCGCATCTTCGGCTCTTTCCTGACCTGGATGCAAGAGAAAACTTCTCCCGTATTCGTGATGGCAACAGCTAACCGTGTGGAAAGGTTGCCTGGGGAGTTTTTACGTAAGGGAAGATTTGACGAAATATTCTTTGTCGATCTGCCAACTGCAGAGGAGCGCAAAGATATATTTAGCATTCACCTGCTCAAGCGCAAACGGGATCTATCCCGCTTCGACCTCGATCAGCTCGCAAAAATTGCTGACGGTTTCTCTGGTGCAGAGATCGAGCAAGCATTAATTGCCGCGATGTACGATGCTTTTGCTCAAGATCGAGAGTTTACCCAACTAGATATTATTGCTGCAATTAAAGCAACGCTACCACTCTCTCGGACAATGACCGAGCAAGTAACGGCTCTGAGAGATTGGGCAAGACAGCGTGCTAGACCCGCAGCATCCTCCGTAGCTGAGTATCAGCGCATGGAGTTTTAAAAAGCTTTCTCCTACGTTCACAGGGGGAAAGGCTAGCCGCCCAGCTAGCAGATTACCTAAGCCGCATATCCCATCCCAAGACTGCGGCGACATTAACTAAACTAAACCGTTGTCGTTTATCGTTACTATCCTTTAGGAGGAATCCCAAATGTCTCACTTTAGCACTCTGCGTACAAAAATCACCGATGCAGAAATCCTCAAGACTTCTCTGCGCGACTTAGGAATTAATGTTAAGACCGAAGCTGATGTCCGTGGTTACAACGGTCAGCGCGTTCGCTCTGACATCGTAGCAGTTCTAGAAGGCGAATACGATCTGGGTTGGTCTCGCAACAGCGATGGTTCTTTCGATCTAATCGCTGACCTGTGGGGTGTTGCTAAGAAGCACAACCAAACCGAGTTAATCAACTCCATCAACCAAAAGTATGCAGTAAATAAGACCTTGGCAGAAGTCAAGCAGCGCGGTCTGCAAAATGCCAATGTCAAATTGGTCGTGCAAAAATAAGTTCTCTGCGCGTTCCCAAGCTTGCGGGTTAACCAGATTTAGAAGGGGTTAACCCCTTTTTTTTGTCAATTTCCGTGTAGAGACGTTACATGTAACGTCTCTACACGGAAATTGATGCTAGAGCTAGGCTGAAATCAAATCTTAAATTATTGTTGCTGGCTGTACTAACTATAATATTTTCGTATTTTAATAGTATTTTGCAGCTTAAATTTCAGTATATCTACTGAGTTTTATAAATGTTAGGAAAATCGTATACATCATAACTGAATACAATCAAATACAACCGATACAACCGAATAAATCAGTAAGGCAATGAGCGATCGCATTGAGAGAAAATTTTTAGACTCATGCGACAGTTTTTGTATGGGTATCTAGATTTTACTCAAGGTGCAGCAACTCTCAACGAGTTTTTTTGCTTAATTACGGAATCTGCTGTAACAGAAGTGGATCGCTATAAAGCGTTATTACTGACACACCTATCAACATTTGCTACTAGCGAACAGCGATCGCGATCGCTGTAAAGTTTTAGTGCTGAAAATTACATAAACAAATCGCTCTATCAAAAATTCACGTCAACTCAAAGCTTGAGCAAAAATGGCAGACAACATTAACGACTTACTAGATCGGTGCGAGCAAAGATCGCAAGTGCTGACTCAATCGGCAGAACAAGCTAACGAGCAAGTCACTCAAATTTTAGAATTTGCCACCAATTTAAGGGCTAATCTCGCTTCCATCGCTGAGGAAGCATTTACTAAGTTTGATGCTCTCAGTGACGAACTAGAAGCTGCCGAACAAAACTTAGAGAGCGAAATGGAAGCTGCTAAGCAGGGGTTCAGCGATTTACAGCAAAAAGTAGGCGAACTGCAATCTCAAACAGAAGCAAAGATCGAGCAGATTGGCGAACAATTAGAAGAGTTAAAGAACCGGAAGGAAGAAATGCTTTCGGAAGTGGAGCAGGAAACCGAAACAAGCAAATCGGGTTTTGAGGAGCTATCGAAGCTCGTGGAGGAAGTCGAGCAAGAAGCAGAGAAGCATTTAGAAACAGCAAAAGAGCAGATCGAGCAGTTTCACGGCAAAGTTGAGGACGCAGAAAGTCGTTTTGGCGATCGCAAATCCTCTGTTTTAGAAGACTTTGCAGCTTTGACAGAAGAACTACAAAATCAGCTCGAATCACTAACAAGTGACTTCTCCGACGTAGCTAACGAGAAAAAAGACAAAATCAGTGCAGTTGAGAGTAGCTTAGATTCAACTTCTCAGGACGTATTATCAGCACTGACGCAAAAGTTTGTCGAAGAAGTTATGGGTGAACTAACGAGTTCAGCCGAAAAAATTACCGAAGCCACATCGCATTTGCAAGATGCAGGAGATGAGGTAAACGATGCATTAGACGGCAAGATAGGTGAGATTTTGGACAAGGTTGGTGAAGTTACTGACATTGTGGAAAAAATCGAACCAGTTCTAGATATGGTTGATAAAATCTTAGGCTAATCGATAACTTTTAATTTTGCTAAATTCAAAACAAGGATAATACAGCATGGCACAAGTTCTAGATTTTGGGCGTGATGTTGATGAAGCTACTGAGAAGCTGAACGAATTATTAAGTATTCTCGAAACTGCTTGTACGCAGATGGAAGAAGTGTGTGCCGATCTAGAATCTGAAACTGAAACTTTAGATGAATCTGCCGAGAGTGTTAGTACAAATATTGAAACTTTAGCAGAATCTTTGCAGACAGCTTTAGAAGATTTTAGTAATTCTGAAGAAGAAACGAAAGCCGAACTCGATGCTTTGCAACAAGCAATGACAGATATTGAAGGAAAACTAGATGAAGTTGCTCGCTCTGTAGAAGAAGCTCAGGCTAATTTTGAATCAGAAATTAACGAGAATAAATCAGAGCTAGAATCAAGTTTGGAAGAATTAAAAGAAGCGTTTAAGAATTTAGAAGATACAATTTCTAATACTGAAGACTCTGTGGGCGAAGGTCAAACAGAAGCTAAAGAAAACATTGATGGTTTAACTGAGGCGACCGAAGAACTTCAGGAACAGATTGAAGCATTCCAAAGTGAGTTGGAATCAAAATTTGCAGAAATAGCAAATGAGATAAGCGATACTCAAACTGCTAATCTTGAAAAAGCTTTTAGCGAATACAGCGATAAACTCACCGGAGAGCAGCTAGACACAATCAACTCTGGTTTTGAGCAATTAGAAAATAATTTTAGCGAATCTTTTGGAGATTTTAACGAACAAGTTACTGAATTTGCTGACGAACTCAAAGAACGATTGACCGAAATTCTAGAAAATACTGGCGAACACGTAGAAGATAACCTCAAGAACGAGCTACAAGAATCCTTTGAGAATGCGATTCAGGAAGTTGTAGAAGGAATGATTGAAGAAGTAGCGGAAAACATCATGATGATGACAACAGGTTCGTCTGTAACAGGTGCGTTGAGTCCTATTTTACCAGCGTTAGCTGCTGCCAAGGTTGCTACCGGAGCGATCAAAGCAGTTTTGGATTGTGTCGATATATTCTAACGCTGTTTTCAACTCATCGATCGCGTCTCAACTATTGAAAGTCTAAAATATGAACGAACAATTAGGACAAACCCTGGCATCTTTATCCCAAATGGCGAGTGTATTTCCTGAAAAACTAGATGGTTTAGTACAACTATCATCGGAAGTCCAAGCAGAAGCCGATCGCCTGGTTAGCAATATTGAAGAAAAGCAAGAGCAGATTGCGGAAATTCTCGAACAAATTCAAACTGCACTAACCGAATTAAAAGAGGAAGCTACAGAGCATCAATCTCAACTTGAAAGCGAAATTGCCGAACTTGAAAGTGGAGTTGAATCTTTAACAGAATTTATCTCTGAGGCTCAAGGACAACTCAGCAGCGAAATTGAAACGACTCAAGGCAAAATTTCAGAACTCAAAGAACATTTGGATGAAAGTAGTTCTACAACTGAAAGGACGGGTGAAGAAACTCAAAATACGCTAACACAAGCTCAAGAAAAAATTCAATCCGGTCAAGACAAACTAAATTCTGCTGTAGAAGCAACCAGTAAAGAAGTAGAAGCTTTCCAAGAAAAGCTAGAAGAATTAAAATCTGCTCTTAGCGAACAGATCGAGCTATTTACTGAAGATATGGAGAAGTCACAAGGAGAAGTTGGCGAAAAGATTCAAGCTATGGCAGATACTTTTCTTGACTTACATCAAGAATTTACTACCAATTTAAATAAATTAAGTACCCAAGCCGTTAAAGGCGAAACGGACGATCTGTTAAATCAAGCTCAAGAAAAAATTCAAGCAGAACTGAAAGAATTAATTACAGAAGCCGTTAAAAACGTGACGGATTCCGTAGAAGAGATGAGTCAGAAAATTTCGGGTTCTAGCGAAGATGCTTCTATTGCTCGTAAAGCATTAAAGCCATTATTCGACCAGCTTGATGAATTTATCGATCCGCTTAAAGATGGAGTTGAAGCTGTGAAAGATGTAGCCGAAAGCCTGGGAATAGGTTTTGGCTAAAGCAATTAAGTGAAACTATATTAAAACTATAATCGAGGTAAATCGTGGCTGATTTTGAAACAACTGCAACAGAAACAGTAACTAAACTGACAGAATTATTAGGTGAAGCCGAGCAAGCACAGTCAGAATTAACAGGCTTGCGAGAACAAATTGCTCAGGTTTCCGAACAAATGGATAGTCACTGGCAGGTATTAAGCGATCGCGCTCAATCTTTGTTAGAACGAATTAATAGCGCTAAGGAAGATTTGAGTGAAGAAGCTGAATCACTCAGTCAAGAAGTCACTCAGCTCAAGGAAAATGTAGAAACTTGGCAGAATGAAACTAACGAAGAAAACGAAGCTACCAAAACAGAAATCAGTTCGTTTGGTGAAGACTTAGACTCGACTAAATCCGAGCTAGAATCGACTTTAGAGGCAGTAGAAGAAGTTTTTAAATCTCTTCAAGAAAAATTAGAGGAAGTTGCCACAGAGTTAGAGGAACAGTTTTCAGAGCAGGAAGATTTTCTCCAAAATGATGTATCCGATCGCCTAGAGAGTCACCAATCCGATCTAGAAGAACGAGCTTCAGAGTTTGAATCGCACATTAAAGATGAATCTGCTCCAGCAATTACCGAATTAGTCAGCGAATTTGCAACTCAGGTTGAGGATGTAATAGAGCAACTAACTGAGAAAACCAAAGATTTGCAAGAATCGACATCAGATACAACTGAAGATGCCATCTCTAAATATAAAGAAACTCAAGAAGAAGTCTTCGATCGGCTGATGGATACGGCTAAAGATCTCGAAAAAATGATGGATAAACTGAGCGGCTTTGTTGATAAAAGTGGTAATACAGCTGAGACTGCTAAAGATACCATGACTGAGGGCGTAGAAGCTACTAATGTAGGTTTAAATGCAGCTCTGGGAATAATTGAAGATACTTATGAGATATTAAAGAAGTTTATTCCTTAGAAAAAATCCAAGTGTAGGGTGGGCAATGTCAACCCTGCCAAGGTGAAATTTTTCTTTGTCTAATAAACGAGCAGTAGAAACGCCGCTTTTGGATAAGCCAAGGATAGTATTTCGCAAAATACGTTTTGTTCGCATGTATACGACTCCAACCCCTGCATAAATTTTCCAATTGCTCGCTATTTAAGAAGATAGTTCAACACACGGCAGGGTGATATGCAAACTATACAAGTAAACGTGGCGGAGCGCGATCGCCATCTAGCGACAGCGACGGAAATTTCCCAAGAATGGCGTTTGCGTCTCACTCAAGAATGTCCCGCGCAAAGCGATACTGCCCGAGAAAGCATAGTCCGTTGGCTAATTGGCGAAGATACAGAACGCTATCAGATGTGCAATTCTCTTCAGTTATCTATAGCACAGCAAGCTATGGAATACCGCTTTCGCATCCTCAAACAGCGATATTTAGGGGTTTCACCTCAGCAGGCATATCACCGCTTGACAATACGTTTGTGCAGTTTAGTACTACTGCGAAATAAAATTCACGCCCTCGTTGCTTTGGGTGGCGATCGCCGTCGGGCAGTCGTTGATGTTTTGCAAGAAATTATCCAAGATTTGTTGCAACGCGATCGCTATTTGCAACAACAAACAGCTTGGATTGCGGCGTGTACTGACGATATGAGACTGCGAACTGCCTTGCTATTAACTACTGTAGAAGAATATTGTTTGCGCCCGATTCACAATCGACCTTTAATCGTGCATCGCTTTGTCAATTTTCTTCGCCGGACGCAGATGGGAGGAGTCACACAAGTTCCAGAACGCAGAATTCTCAAACTATTGTCTGACGAATTCCTTTCTGAGGATAGCGATCGTACTTGGAGCGCGATCGACGTGCGATCGGTCAGCGTGTATCAAGACAGCCAAACCCAAGCAGAACAGTACGCAGCAAGACATCTCGTGCAATCGAAATTTAGCAACTATTTAACTAACAATTTGGGAGAAACTGCCGCGCAATGGTTAGAACTATACTTACAAGGTAGGTCTCAAGAAGCGATCGCCCAACAGTTAAATTTATCAGTCAAAGAAGTCTATCGACTGCGAGAAAAAATTGTCTACCATGCCGTGAAAGTATTTGGATTAAAATATCATCCAGAACTAGTGAGTCATTGGCTGGGAACGAGTTTAGAAGAACACAGTTTCGGCTTGACACCTAAGCAATGGCAGGAATTTTGGGAGCAACTAACCCCAAGGCAGCGCCAAGTTGTAGAGTTAAGAAAGTCTGGCAAAAATTTAGATGCGATCGCCTACACTCTCAACCGCAAGTTAAATCAAATTACTAGCGAATGGAATAAACTTTGCTTAGTAGCCCAAGTCGTGCGAAGTGGGATGAACTAAAATACTAATTTTTTTAGATAACAAGTTTTCGAGGCAATAACTTTTTACTTACTCGATTCCTCAACAGTTTCAATCGCTGCTAAACAAAACTGAGAAACAGCCATAATCGCAAACACAGAACCAAAATAGATAGCAGTGAGGAATTCAACCGTGTTATCGAAAGGAATGAAGGCAGTCATGGTCATCGTCTCCTGAGAGGGAGCAGGGAGCAGGGAGCAGGGAGCAGAGGGGCTTCAGGAGAAATCCAAAATTCATCGAAGTGCGAATTGTTTTCCTTTCTTAGCCTTCTTTTCGCCTACTCTCTCGAAACAGTAGACCACCCTTTTGTGTTGTAGTCAAGCAAAAATTTTGCTTTTTTTTGCTGTCTGGCAACCGCTGCTATACGTTTACAGTAGCGATCGCTCGTTCGACAATTTGTAAGGCTGCGTCCACTTCTGCGGCTGTCACAATCAAGGGTGGTACGAAGCGCAGCACTTTTGCTCCGGCTGGCACGAGTAACAAACCTTCAGCGAGCGCCGCTTTAACTACATCCGCTGCGGTAATTTCGCTGTCGGCAGCTAACTCCATCCCATTAATTAAACCCCAACCGCGCACGTCAGCAATTAAGTTGGGATGCTTGGTAGCGATCGCGCGTAAGCCCGTTCTGAGCTGTTCGCCGCGTGCTTGCACGTTTTCTAACAAATTCTCCCGTTCAATTGTTTGGCACACCGTCAAGGCGACCGCACAGGCAAATGGATTGCCCCCAAACGTACTGGCGTGATCTCCTGGTGCAAACACAT
>NZ_PYCI01000014.1:0-74807 GCF_003015105.1 Chroococcidiopsis sp. CCALA 051
GAAGGGGGACAAGGGAGCAACTACCAATTACCAATTACCAATTACCAATTACCAATTACCTCTTGACTTTTAGACTCTTTAGCTATATAAGGAGGCAGAACAAGTCAAAGTAGAAAAAAGCTAAACTTTATTGCCATTTAAAATTTGGCAGTAAAATTCTGTGTCTGTGTGAGAAGGAGTGACGTGAGTATGAAAAGTTTCCGTAGCGATCGCCATCCCTATTTATCCTTCCAGATGATGGCGCAAAAAACTTGCATTCACGGTTTATTCTTCAGTGCCACTAGAATTAGTCTAACTATATTTTTCTGGCTGTGTTTCAGTCATGTAGGTGTTGCTATCCCACCACTGCAACTGACGCAAACCCCAACTAGCGAATCTCAAACTGCGAAAAAAGTTATATTTGTCAATCCTACAGCTGGTGAGAATGGCAATGGCAGTGAAAGCAGTCCTTTTAAAACGATCGCTCAAGCCCTTCAACAAGCTGAATCCAATAGCATCATTAAACTAGCGGCGGGAACTTATAGCAGAGAATCTGGTGAGACATTTCCGCTTAGACTTAAACCAGGAGTCACTCTTGAAGGTGACTCTAGCAGCCAGGGTAGCAACATTGTTATCAAAGGTGGGGGAACGTATATGAGTCCTACCTTTGCGCGTCAAGATGTAGCAATTTTAGGGGCGGATGAAGCTGGATTGACGGGAATAACAGTCACGAATCCCAACCCACGCGGTTATGGATTGTGGATTGAGTCATGCAGTCCCGCGATCGCGGATAATACTTTTACTGGTAGCAGCCACGATGGAATTTCCATCACGGGTGATAGTGCGCCAATCATCCGTAACAATCGCTTTACTCAAAATGGCGCGAACGGAATTACAGTTTACGGAATTTCCAAACCAGAGATCCGCGCTAATGTCTTTGAGCAAACGGGTTATGGCATTAATGTTGCTCAACGAGCCGCACCGTTAATTATAGAGAATCAAATTATAAATAATCGGGCTGGTGTTGTGTCTCAAGCTTTTACAAAACCAGTCCTACGCAATAACATTATCGAGGGTAATAAAGAAGATGGTGTCGTGGCGATCGCCAACAGTCAACCCAATTTAGGCACGCCAACCGAACCAGGTAACAATCAATTTCGCCAAAACGGACGCTATGACATCAATAGCAGTGCAGCCAAGCGAGTCACAATTTCAGCGGTAGGCAATCAAGTTACCGCAGATCGTTCCATTGGTAATATCGATTTTGCAGGGACAAGCAATCTTGCCTCAAATGCGGGAGTCGAGAATCGTAGGGGCGGGTTTAGCGAAAGTGCCACCGATGAAGCGATAAATCTTGGTTCAAAACTCGCCCGTACAGGAGTCGTAGGGGCGAGTTTACCAGAAGATCCTGTGCGCAAACCTACAATTCCATCAAACTCGCCCGCACGAGAATCTTTGATTCCGAATTCCGAATTCCGAATTCCGAATTCTCCTCCAGCATTACAAGTCGTAGAAATTCCCGTACCGCTACCGGAGTCGGAATCAGCGCCAGTTCAAAAGAAGCCCGCTCAAAAGCCAAAGAAGCCTTCAGCATCTAAGCCTAGCAAACCTGCATCACAAAACCAATCTCCAAAAATTGCGACATCAACGACAAAACCTAAGCCCGAAGTAGCAAAAGCTCCTGCAACTAAACCCAAGCCTGAAGCAACAAAAGCCCCTGCTACAAATGAGAAGCAACCACTTGCTGCCAACCCTCAAACTGAGGTGGAAATTCCTGTCAGCCGATCGCAGCCACCAGCAAAAGGCGATACGATAACTCAAGGCTTACCAACTTTAAAACCAGCTGCCGTCAATCCTAACGAATTGTTACCCGTTCCTGATGGTGACATACCTTCTGGTAGCGATCGCCCTGCCCGAATTGCTGCGGTATCATCGCATAACTCTTCTCAAGTGGGAAGTTTGCGCTATCGAGTCTTGGTAGAAGCAGAAAACGCACCTACACAAGAAAAAGTGCGATCGCTCGTTCCTGGTTCGTTTCGGGTTATTGCTAAGGGTAAAACAATTATGCAAGCGGGCGCATTTAGCGATCGCTCTAAGGCTGATGAAGTCGCGCAGTTACTTACTAGTAACGGGTTAAAAGCGAAAGTCGAACAGATGAATTAGTTTAACACTAGGATATATAGCAATCCAAATTGATTTGCGATCGTTTTCCGTGTAGAGACGTTACATGTAACGTCTCTACACGGGCAATCAAATTCACGATTCATCTAGGGTTTTTATATGATTAACCATACTAATGCTAAAAAGATAAGAGTAAGATTCAAAGCTATGTAATAGAAATCTTCAAATTTTACAATAATTGTATTTCACTTATTGCCCATTCAATTACTTCTAAAAATTGTTTTAAGATACTTTCTTCTGTTAGTACTGATAACGGAATATACCAATAGTACGGGTTTACAGATATTGCGTTGCCTACAAGAGAAGTCAGACGATTAAGCAGTTCATTCTTGATTTCTGGCAGATTGAACGGAGCTTCGTTTGCAGAAATTTCAACTGTGCCACTTGTCCAAACTACAAAAAACTTTTTCTTTTCTCCTTTGGCAGTGACGATTCTTGGTGTGAAAGAACCAGATTGCTTTCCTTGACCCCATGTAGGAGATAAATTTTTACAGCTCGCCCAATCAAGGATTGTTTGAGTAGTCTTTGCTATGTCAACTCCTTGTTTTATTTCTATTTCTTCAATAAAATTTATTTCATTCCACTGTCTAACCTCTCGCGCGACACTACTAATTTCTGTACCTTTTGCTGCTGTTGTCTGACCGATAACTCTAGGAATGAGAACTTTTAAATTTTGCCCTTCAAATTTCTTAATTTCAACTCCTATAACCTCTGCTGGGTTCATCTGCCTATTTAAAAATTCTATAATTCGCTGAAGTTCAGATGGAATTTTATCAGCTACAAATACTAAACGAATTTTACCTGTCTGCAAATTATCTTTAACTCTTTGCCAAAAACTAGAGATTTGAATATCATCTTCAATAAGATCGAATAATGTTGGACGATCGGGTACAAGGAAATGCGATAACAATGTGTTAGGTTCTAAACCTCTAATCTGACAATTTGCTTCAAACTGAGTAATAATTTTTTCAATTGACCAATAAACTACAGCATGAGATGCATAATCTAACATTTGACCGACAACCTCTCGCCGAATTCGGGTATCACAGCTACGCTTGACTTCCACAATTGTAGGAATTCCGTCTTGGTCGAGAAATAAATGATCGACAAACCAGCGTCCATATCCATCTTCTTCTGAAGGAACTTCCATTTCTGGTTTTATTAATAACCAGCGTCGCGGTGTGGTGCTGTCTATTTGATCTCCAGCTAGAAGGCTAGGATAATCCACTAACAATTTTTGTAGTAAAGCTTCTGAATTATAGGCTTGTTCCGTCATTTCTACTAATTGCTCGTCATCCTGAATTAAATAAATGCCACCAGTCATAGAAAATCTCTTGTGTTGACATATATATAATTCCCACTCTCATAAAGCGAAATATAAATATTAACAACGTGCAATTCCCTCCTGACGGGCGGCGCGTTGCACAGCCGCTGCTACAGTAGGAACAACTCTAGCGTCAAATATAGAGGGAATAATATGTTCGCGGTTGAGTTCTGTGGGTGCTACTAGAGAGGCGATCGCCTGTGCTGCTTCTAAACACATCATGGTAGTTATTGTCGTGGCACGACAGTCTAAAGCGCCGCGAAATACCCCAGGAAATGCCAGAATACTATCGATTTGATTTGAGTAGTCGCTGCGCCCCGTTGCTATGACTGCAACATCATTATTTACTAGTTCTGGCTGTATTTCAGGGATTGGATTTGCCATCGCCATCACAATTGGATTTTTTGCCATCGATCGCACCATATCTCGCGTTAATATACCTGGGGCGCTAGCACCAATAAATATGTCAGTACCGACTAAAGCACCTGCCAAAGTTCCCATTTGACTGACGGCAAATTCTTGCTTTTGGGCAGTTAAATCTTGACGCTGGGTGGAAAGAATACCTTTAGAATCGCACAGCAAAATATGGACAGCACCAGCATTTTTCAAAAGCCGCGCGATCGCGACTCCCGCCGCCCCCGCACCGTTAATAACGATCCTCACTTCCGTTATTGACTTATTAACTAACTTCAAAGCATTAGTCAGCGCCGCCAGCGTCACGATCGCCGTCCCCTGCTGGTTGCCGTGAAACACGGGAATATCTAATTCTTGCCGCAGCCGTCGTTCGATTTCAAAGCAATGCGGGGCAGCAATATCTTCCAAGTCTATGCCACCAAATACGGGAGCAATTTTTTTCACAGTAGCGATAATTGCTTGTGTATCCTGAGTCGCCAAACAAATTGGAAAAGCATTAATTCCAGCAAATTCTTTAAAGATCGTGGCTTTGCCTTCCATTACAGGTAATGCCCCCGCCGCACCCAGATTTCCCAATTCTAAAACTGCACTCCCATCAGTGACGATCGCCACGGTATTCTGTTTAATTGTCAGGCTGTACACCTGTTCTGGATCGCGGGCGATCGCCATACAAACTCGCCCCACTCCTGGCGTGTATGCCATTGCCAAATCGTCTTGACTTTTGAGCGGAATTCTGCTGCTAACAGAGATTTTGCCACCGCGATGCAAATTAAAAGTGCGATCGTAGACATTAATCACTTCAATATCTGGTAATGTCCGTACTGCCTGCACGATCGCCTCAGCCTGTTCCGTACTAGAAGCACCTACGGTCAAATCGCGAATTGCCTGCGATCGCGTGCGTTCCACCAGATCGATTTGACCGAGAGTTCCACCACAAGAGGCGATCGCTTGAGTCACGCTAGCCAACATCCCAACGCGATTGGGAATCTGCAAGCGCAGTGTCAAACTAAAACTAGGATTTGGAGTCGAGTCAATCATAGAGAGGGGGACAAGGGGGACAAGGGGGACAAGGAGGATAACTACAACCACCAACTACCAATTAACAACTACCAATTACCCTGATATAGCAGTTCTAAATGATCTGTAAAGCAGGCTTCTAGCCTGCGGCAGGCTAGAAGCCTGCTCCACGTTCATGAATCAAATAGGATTGCTATAACTGCAATCGGGAACCAAGAAATATAACTTCAGTCATAGCTAACCAGTTATTGTACTTATAACTTGCATTTAGCCTGCGTTTGCCAATGCCTAAACGGAATCTCCAACAGCCAAAGCCAGAGAATTTGTGGATAGAGGGACTGAAAACTGTAGGTCTGAGCTTGTTTTTAGCATTTGGAATTCGTGCTGGTGTCGCCCAGTCTTTTTTTATTCCTTCTGGTTCGATGGAACCGACTCTAGCAGTTGACGATCGCTTGATGGTGGATAAACTCAGCTACCGCTTTCAAGCACCTCAAAGAGGCGACATTGTAGTATTTCAACCACCTCCCGCTGCAATCTCTGCGTGTGGATTGCCATCTAACTCGCAAGACTCGTTTATTAAACGAATTGTGGGACTTCCTGGGGAACGAGTCGCAGTAAAAGCGGGACAAGTGTATATCAACGATCGCCCTTTAACAGAAAACTATATTGCCAGCAAACCAGATTACGAACGACCTGTTCGAGTCATCCCGCCGAATTCTTATTTAGTCTTGGGAGATAATCGTAACAATAGTTGTGACGGACACGAATGGGGCTTTGTAAAACGCGATCGCATTATCGGTAAGGCGATCGTCCGTTTCTATCCTTTCGATCGCATTGGTCTTTTTACTCGCGATCGCTCTTGAGTAGTGGGTGATGAGGCGGGAGTTGGCAGGGGCGCACAGCTGTGCGCCCCTACCGACAACTGAATTAGTAGACAGCAATGCTTGTGTCCTAACTTAATAGCTCAAATGCATCTATCGCAAGGTAAGTTGTATGTATACAGGACTGCAAACGAACTTTACCAGCGATTGAGTTTGTCGCACGAGTTATGTCGCACAACCGCCCCTCTAACTTCTATTTCAACCTAACCGAGCGAGAACGCTCCAATTTAAAACGCACGGTCGATTATTCCAGCGTGCAGTCATTACCAGAAATTTGGGCGATCGCGGTCAAAAAATTTGGCAATACCGTGGCGCTGCACGATCCCCACGTCGAACCGGAGATAACTTTTACCTACAACCAGCTGTACCAGCACATTCAAATTTTTGCCGCAGGGTTGCAAGCGCTGGGGGTAGCAGCAGGCGATCGAGTGGGACTCATAGCTGATAACAGTCCGCGCTGGATGATTGCCGATCAAGGAATATTAACCGCTGGGGGAGTAGATGTCGTGCGTAGCTCCCAAGCGGAGAAACAAGAATTACTATACATCTTGGAACATAGCGGTAGTACAACACTGGTAATAGAAGACCGCAAGACTTTAAGTAAAGTGCGCGAAGGCTTGGACGGACTACCAATTCAGTTGGTGGTGTTACTCTCAGATGAAATCCTAGACGAAAGCGACTCGCTCAAAATTATGAATTTCTCCCAACTGATGGCGGTGGGAGAAAATCAACCACTCCAACCAGTGGCGCAGAATCGGGATACTCTTGCCACCCTGATGTACACTTCTGGGACGACAGGTAAACCCAAGGGTGTCATGCTGTCTCACGGAAATTTACTGCATCAAGTTACGTCATTTGGCGCAGTCGTACAACCAGAAATTGGCGATCGCATTCTCAGTATCTTACCTGTCTGGCACTGTTACGAGCGGAGTGTCGAATATTTCCTCCTTTCTCAAGGTTGTACGCAGATATACACGAATATTCGTCACGTCAAAGCAGACTTAAAAGCATTCAAACCTCGCCTCATGGTGGGCGTTCCTCGGTTGTGGGAATCGATTTACGAAGGGGTGCAAAAACAGTTCCGCGACCAACCCGTTAAAAAACAACGTCTAATTTATTCCCTATTGAATATTAGTCAACGTTACATAAAAGCACGGCGAATTGTTCGAGGATTAGCATTAGATAACCTCTATCCTTCTCCATTACAACGCCTACAAGCTGGGATTCAAACCGCAGTTTTAGCACCGATTCACAATCTTGCAGATCGTTTAGTTTACAAACAGGTACGAGAAGCAACGGGAGGACGAATTAGGCAGGTGATTAGCGGTGGTGGTTCCCTTGCCATGCACCTCGAAAACTTTTTTGAAATTGTTGGTGTCGAAATTTTAGTAGGATACGGTTTAACCGAAACCTCTCCCGTGACCCACGTTCGTCGCCCTTGGTGCAATCTACGCGGTTCCTCTGGGTTGCCAATGGCAGGCACGGAAGCCAAAATCGTCGATCCTGAAACTCGCCAAACCCTACCATCGATGCAGCGCGGCTTGGTCTTGATCCGAGGACCCCAGGTGATGCAGGGTTACTACAAAAACCCAGAGGCGACAGCCAAAGCGATCGATCCTGAAGGTTGGTTCGATACTGGCGATTTAGGTCTAGTTACACCGAAAAACGACATCGTGCTAACAGGTAGGGCAAAAGATACGATTGTCTTGTCTAACGGTGAAAATATCGAACCGCAGCCAATCGAAGATGCGTGTCTGCGCAGTCCTTACATCGACCAAATTATGCTAGTCGGACAAGACCAGCGATCGCTTGGAGCTTTAATTGTCCCTAACTTAGAAGCATTGCAGCAGTGGGCTGTCTCTCAGAATTTGCAGTTGAATTTACCAGAGGTAAGACAAGGGGGACAAGGGGGAACTCCCGACTCTGGTACGGGCGCACAGCAGTGCGCCCCTACGGCTCCCAACTCTCGACTCCAACCAATCGATCTCGACCACCCACAAATCCAAAACCTATTCCGCCAAGAGTTAACGCGGGAAGTTCAAGACCGTCCAGGGTATCGTCCCGACGATCGCATCAGTACATATCGGCTGATTTTAGAGCCATTTTCAATTGAGAATGGAATGTTAACCCAAACCTTAAAAATTCGCCGACCCGTTGTCATGGAGCGCTATCACGATATGATTGACGGGATGTTTAGGTAATCTTAGGATTACCGCAAACTATGTAACAAATACCAATCATCAACTATGGATGCCGCAAACCCTCAACAGATGTTGTTAAAGCGCCCGATCAACGTCAAAGCAGTTGTGACTCCCCGCTGGAAAGATGAAGTCCAGCAGCAGCTACAAGCACAAATTAACGCCGTTGACCAGCAATTGCAACAATTAGAAAAACAAGGACAACGGGCGATCGCCGAGATCCAAAAACAAAGCATACAGCCTCCAGGTCCAGAAACTCGCCAGCAGATCGAAAGCATTCAACTGCAAGTCAACGAGAAGAAAAGCGAACTGTTGGAGCAAAAAAACCAGAGTTTGCAGAACCTTCAGCAGGTGCAACTGCTCGAAATGAATCAAGAAGTCAGCCAATTTCAATTAGAAGGGATCTTCAGCGTCCAGCCAGGGGACAACTTGATCGCCAAACTTCAAGTTGAAATTCTGTTGCGCGACGGAATTGTAGAAGAAATTCGCGGTGAAATTTAAGCATGGGTAATGGGTAATGGGTAATGGAAAATGTGGATCGTTAATGGTGAATGGTTAATAGTTGATGAAAATTAACTACCAACCACCAACTACCAATTACCAATTACCAACTACCAATTACCATCTCACTAAAGGTAAAATAACCTTCTAGTTTATTTCTAAAAACTAATCGATCGCGCTCTGTTGGGAAACCACTCCATGACTCTACACGAAGTTTTCATGCCCGCTCTCAGTTCTACAATGACCGAAGGCAAAATTGTCTCTTGGGTCAAATCGCCTGGTGACAAGGTAGAAAAAGGCGAAACAGTCCTAGTAGTTGAGTCCGATAAGGCAGACATGGATGTGGAATCCTTTTACGAAGGATATTTTGCCACCATCCTCGTCCCCGCTGGAGAAGCTGCCCCTGTAGGAGCTACAATCGCCTTAATTGCCGAGACAGAAGCAGAAATTGCGATCGCGCAACAACAAGCGCAGTCGGGAAATCAAACAACTTCAGCACCTGCTGCTACAACTTCCCCAGGGCAGACAGCAGATGTAAAAAATACAGCCCCTACTCCAACTCCAGTCAGTGCAGTTGCAACTGACTCTCAAGCTGAGTCTCAAAATGGTGCAAGTCGTAGTGATGGGCGGGTTATCGCTTCACCCCGCGCTCGCAAGTTAGCGAAGGATTTAAAAGTCGATCTAAATACTCTTAAAGGTAGCGGTCCTCACGGTCGGATTGTAGCGGAGGATGTGGAAGCTTTTGCTGGCAAGAGTAAAGCTCCATCGGCTCCAGCACAACCGCAAGTGACGATTCCCAGTGCAGCCCCAGCACCTCAACCAGTTGCTACCCCTACCCCTGTAAGTACCGTTGCTGGCTCCGTGCAGCCCCTCACCACATTACAAAACGCTGTGGTACGGAATATGGTTGCTAGCCTGCAAGCACCTGATTTTCGGGTGGGTTATACCATCACTACCGATGCACTAGATAAGCTTTACAAGCAAATTAAGTCCAAGGGCGTAACAATGACAGCTTTACTAGCTAAAGCTGTAGCGGTGACACTACAAAAGCATCCATTAGTGAATGCTAGTTACTCAGAACAGGGAATTGTCTATCACCCTAACATTAATATTGCTGTGGCTGTAGCAATGGATGACGGTGGCTTAATTACGCCAGTGCTGCAAAACGCCGACAAATTAGATATCTATTCACTTTCTCGCAATTGGAAGTCTTTAGTAGACCGTGCCAGAGCCAAGCAGTTACAACCAGAGGAATATAACAGCGGCACGTTTACGCTGTCAAATTTAGGGATGTTTGGCGTAGACCGTTTCGATGCTATTTTACCCCCAGGACAAGGAGCAATCTTGGCGATCGGTGCGTCGCGTCCCCAGGTTGTAGCTACGGCTGATGGAATGTTGGGCGTGCGCCAGCAAATGCAGGTCAATATGACCAGCGACCACCGGATTATTTACGGCGCTCATGCAGCAGCTTTCTTGCAAGATTTGGCGAAGTTAATTGAAACGAACGCTCAGTCTTTGACAATGTAGTCTATCTCGCACTCTTGCGACTGTAAGTCGCGGCTACACAAACTAAGTCTGCCTGCGCAGACTGATGCGATCGCAATTCTCGATTGCGTGCGTGACAGTAGTAGGGGCGCACAGCTGTGCGCCCCTACTTATTATGTGTTGTACCCAATTGAAAACCTCTATAAAATGGCAGTTTTAACCCGCGCAGGCGGGTTTTGTCTGTGTAGCAGCGAATTCTATTCGCTCAAACTCTTAACATTATTTACCGATCGCCAACCACTCCAAAGTAGAGACAATCGGGCATTCATTATTCAAAATAGTGAAAGTGAACCAAGAAGTAGGGAATAAAATCAAGTCACAAGTCGCAATTAATTCCGAATTCCGAATTCTCTGTCTACGCACCACGCACCACTCATATGTTAGATCTGATTAGCTCGGGGTTGGTTAGTTTTTGGCTAGGTGTGGCAGGGATACACCCTGAAGCATCAGCAGCATGGGAATTATTGGCGCTACAAACTGCTCCGGCACTAGTGCTTAACTCAGCACCAGATAGCGTGGCGGCGACAACTTTACAGCAGTATTTACAAGGGTTGAAAACTAAAGGAATAGCCAGCACCGAGCAGGGAATTTGGATACAGTCGGGACCGTTACTACTGAGCGAAAATAACGGTCGAGTCCCCTTACCGGCTGCCTCGTTGACAAAAATAGCTACATCCCTAGCTGCTTTAAAAACTTGGCGACCAAATCACCGCTTCCAAACGTTGATTAGTGCCACAGGACCGATTCAAAAAGGAGTTCTCGAAGGAGATTTAATCGTTACAGGTGGGGGAGACCCGCTGTTTGTTTGGGAGGAAGCGATCGCCCTGGGTAACAGTCTGAATCGATTGGGAATTTCTCGCGTTACGGGCAATTTGGTCGTGACTGGTAATTTTGCCATGAACTATCAATCCGATCCCCTCAAGGCTGGAGAACTGCTCAAACAAGGACTAAATGCCTCTACCTGGAAAGCTGCTGCTAAAATGCAATACTCTACCTTACCCCCAGGTACGCCAAAACCGCGTGTCGCGATCGCCGGAACCGTACAAGTCGCAGCCATTCCCAATCCCAAGCAAATCTTATTACTACGTCATCATTCTTTGTCTTTGGCAGAAATTCTGAAGGAAATGAATGTTTACAGTAATAATGAAATGGCACAAATGTTAGGGCAAATGTTAGGTGGAGCGCCAAGCGTGCGCCAAATAGCGGCAACAACCACGGGAGTGCCAGACTCAGAAATTTTGTTGGGTAATACTTCTGGACTAGGGATGGAAAATCAAATTTCTCCCAGGGCAGCTTGTGCGATGTTTATGGCAGTACAACGAGAATTACTTCCCTATAAACTGAGCGTTGCCGACTTGTTTCCCGTATCGGGACGCGATCGCCGAGGTACGCTAGAACTACGCCACGTCCCTGCGGGTGCTGTCGTCAAAACCGGAACCTTGAACGAAGTCAGCGCCTTAGCAGGAGTTTTACCCACCCGCGATCGCGGTTTGGTTTGGTTTGTCATTATCAATCGAGGATGGCAGCTTGAAAGTCTGCGCGCAGGACAAGACAAATTCCTGCAAAATCTCCTCCATGAATGGCACGCCTCCCCCGTCATTCCTACTGCGATCGCTCCCCACGCGATCGGCGTTACCCCTACTCCCCTGGGTGCAGCGGGTCGAAACGAGATTTTGTACAAGGGATGACAGTTATCAGTTATCAGTTATCAGTGTAGAGACGTTACATGTAACGTCTGTACTTATCAGTTATCAACGACCAATGACAAATAACAAATGACAAATTCAACAATCAACTTTTGTAACTAGTTCAGCTCGATCTTGGTTTAAATTTGCAAACAAACCTTAATTTTCTGTAATTTTGCTTTAGGATCGGCTTGAGTGAGGCTGAGAGATAAGAGAGCTGAGGGAGCTGAGGAAGCGGAGGAAGTGAAGAGAGCAGAGGAGCAGGGGAGCAGAGGGGCAACTACCAACTACCAATTTCCTACACCCCACACCCTACACCCTACACCCTATTCATCACGCATCACGCACCACGCTCCGCTGATAACTGATAACTGATAATAACTGACAACTGACAACCGATCGCTAGACAATGCGCATTTTAGTTGTAGAGGATGACGAGTTTATCGCTAATGCCCTAGATCTGGTGCTATCCGAGCAAAATTATGCTGTAGAAATAGCAGCTGATGGCGAATCAGGGTGGGAACTAGTTCAAGCTTACGAATATGACCTGATCCTGTTAGATGTCATGTTGCCAAAGTTGGACGGAATCGAGCTTTGCCGTCGCGTGCGATCGCAGGGTTACAAAATGCCAATTTTGTTGCTGACCGGACGAGATAGCAGTCACGATAAGGCAATCGGCTTAGATGCTGGTGCAGATGATTATCTGGTCAAACCCTTTGACCAAGAAGAATTATTTGCCCGCGTGCGAGCTTTATTGCGGCGTGGAAATACGAGTGTTTCGCCAGTATTAGAGTGGGGAGAGCTACGACTCGACCCGAGTAGCTGTGAAGTGACTTATAGCGGGCGATCGCTACAATTGACTCCCAAAGAGTACGCCTTGCTAGAACTGTTTTTACGGAACAATCGCCGGGTTTTCAGTTGCAGCGCCATCTTGGATCGTGTTTGGTCGTTTGATAAAACCCCAGGGGAAGAAGCCGTAAGGACGCAAATTAAAGGACTGCGGCAGAAATTAAAAGCAGTTGGCGCACCCGCAGATGCGATCGAAACCGTCTACGGGATCGGCTATCGTCTTAAGTCGCCATCGGTCAATAAACTTACACTACCGTCCTCAGATGAGCCAAGCGAGCAGACGCGACAACAAACTCTAACGGCTTTAGCAGGAGTATGGGAGCGATTTCAGGGTAGGGTAAACGAGCAGGTAACGCTATTAGAACAAGCTACAACTCAAATCTTGCCAGCTCAACTGACAGTAGAGCAACGTCACCATGCAGAACAAGCTGCTCACACTTTAGCAGGTTCTTTAGGTACTTTTGGTTTTGCCACAGGTTCGCAACTAGCACGGAAAATCGAACGTAGTTTGCGAGCCAAAAAGCCGATGAGTCAAACAGAAACAAAACATTTGCGAGAACTCGTAGCGGCTTTACGCCACTCGATAGAACTAACTCCTCCCGAACTGACAACACCTGTCGCAGTTAAACAAGAGTTGCCGCAATTGTTAATCTTTAATAGCGATCGCCATTTGGCAGAGCCATTGATCGAAGAAGCGGGAGTGTGGGGCATTCAAGCAGAAATAGCCACTCACCTAGAATCAGCTAGGAAAGCGATCGCTTTATCGCCACCCCAAGTCGTATTACTCGATCTTGATGGCAATACAGCAGACAGCTTAGCACTCCTAGTCGAACTCAAACATCGCTATCCCTCCTTGCCCGTTCTCGTCCATAGCGATCGAGATAATTTGATGACGCGACTTGAAGTTGCCCGTTGTGGCGGACATGCCTTTTTACCCAAGCCCGTACCGCCAGCCCAAGTTTTACAGGCAGTCACCCAATTACTACCAAAGGAAGCGACAGCAGCTAAGGTGATGGTAGTGGATGACGATCCTCAGATCCTTGCTACCCTACGCAGCCTGCTAGAACCGTGGGGTTTGAGGACGATTTGTATCGAAGATCCGCGTCGTTTTTGGGAAACACTAGAAGCCTCAGCTCCAGATTTGCTCATTTTAGATATCAATATGCCCCATCTCAGCGGCTTAGAGCTGTGTCAGATCGTGCGCCAAGATTCGCACTGGTGCGGATTGCCAATTTTATTTCTGACTGCCTACAGCGATGCCAATACGGTAAATCAAGTGTTTGCAGTTGGGGCGGATGATTTTGTCAGCAAGCCGATTGTTGGACCGGAACTCGTAAACCGAATCATGAATCGGCTCGACCGGATCGAACTTTTGCGCAACTTAGCAGAAATTGACCCGCTGACGGGAGTTGCTAATCGCCATAAATCTACTCAAGACTTAGAACGCTTGCTAAATCTAGCAAAGCGGCATCATCAACCCCTCTGTTTGGCAGTTTTAGATATCGATCGCTTTAAGCTAGTCAACGATACCTGCGGTCATGCAGTGGGCGATGCGGTGTTACGTCAGCTGGGACAGTGGTTACTGCATTCGTTGCGTCGAGAAGATATAGTAGCTCGTTGGGGTGGTGAAGAATTCATCTGCGGTTTGTACGGTATGACCAGCCAAGACGGAGTACAGCGATTGACAGATATCTCGATCGGATGGCAGCAACAGCAGTCTACACACCCTCAATGCAACATACCCATCACCTTTAGCGCTGGAATTGCCCATTACCCGCAACACGGTGCAGATCTAGAAACTTTGTATCGTGTGGCAGATAAAGCTCTTTATCGCGCCAAGAAAAATGGGCGCGGGCGTGTGGTTGCATCTAAGGAGACAGTGACCAGTGACCAGTTATCAGTGGCTAGTGATTAGTGGCTAGTGACAAGAATTGAGTCTAGTCACTAGCCACCAGCCACCAGCCACCAGCCACTCACCAATGACCAATGACAGCCAAACGCATATTAGTAGTTGACAACGAACCATATATCCAAGAGGTTGCCCAAATTTGTTTGGAGATGGTAGCGGGTTGGCAAGTTAGCACGGCTAGTTCTGGTAGCGAGTGTTTGACCAAAGCCGCAGCCGAACAACCCGATGCTATCCTCCTTGATGTGATGATGCCTGAGATGGATGGATTAACAACTTATAAAGAGTTGCAGGCAAACAAAGCAACAAAACATATTCCCGTGATTTTCTTGACTGCCAAGGTACAACCAGCCGATCGCCGCCGCTACGCTCTGTTAGGTATGAAAGATGCGATCGCCAAACCCTTCGATCCTCTTCAGCTAGCCTCTCAAGTCGCTACTACTTTGGGCTGGAATTAAATCATTACCAATTCGCTACTATTCGTCGATAACTGACAACTGTACGGGCGGGTTTAGCAAGCTAGATTGACCACCAAAGCGATAAATTTTGGCTCAAAACCCGCCCCTACGATAACCGATCGCTGTTTCCTCACAAGTTCCTCAAATTGTCAGCTTATTCTAACAATAGAAGCAGATCGGTTACCCTCAGATATGAGAAACCGAATTCTGCTTGCTCAGCACCAATCCTGTAAGAACAGATTTAACAAACTCATTCGCAATTTTTCACAATTTATAGATATTTCAGCAAGACCCAACAACTAACAACCAACAACTAACAACCAACAACTAATTTTGGAGACTTGCCCATGAGTACGCGAGAAGAAGCAAGAGAGGCAATGACGCAGCAGCGCCAGCAGGAAGAAAATTTGCAGCAGTCTATGTTGCAGCGTACAGAAGCAGAGTTAGCTGACTCTGGAGAGTCGGAAATCCAACAATCAGCCAGAGAACGCATGACCGCACAAAGGCAACAAGAAGAACATCTCCAGCAGTCTATGTTAAGCCGTTCTGCTACTGAGGTAGGTCTACCCACCCAAACAGACCCATCTGTTCAAACGCAATAGCTTGCTAGTGAATTTTAGTTGAATTAGGAGGAAAAAATATGTCGCTCAGTAGAACATCACGGCAAGTCGTACAGTTTGTATGGAATGCTTTAGCACAACTGGTAACTTATTTAGGAGCTGCGGTCAAGCGAATTTTTGCTCCGAACGACGACCAGTATCCAAATACAGGAGTTCAGCCTTTTGAAGGTGATATCAACGATAAAAAACACCGTTCTAAAGCATAGTAAATGCAGAGATATTAAAGGTTAGAAATTAGGGGTTAAGACGATCAAAATAATTCCTGTACAGACGAGTTTTGTAGGAAGATTGTTGTCACTAACCATCGAGACTTTACTAAACCCGCCCCTACGGTTTCTGACTGCTGTAGGAGCGGGTTTCGCGTGAAGATTATTGCTGTAAACTGCCAATTTTTTGCTAAACCCATCCCTACGATAACTGATGCGATCGCCTAACAAATTTAGGTTTTTGTCTGCAAACTAACAGACATCCATGCGGTTTTCATTATATTGTGTCAATCTATCTTTGGATAGAGAATCTCTTGACCAATGGTCGAGATGCAACTAACTAACAGGCTTGATTACAAGAAGAACGGTTGAAGCAAAATAGTTGTGATTATTTGCCATCGCTTAGCCAGAGTGAATTGTGCTGCCACAATAGGAAAACTAGTTTACATCAGTTCATATTTTTGTTAACAAACTTAACTAGAAGTTTTAAAAAATTTTTATTTTCTCACAAGTTCCTCATATTTATCACTTAGATTAAAACTACGACGATTTATGCAGATTTTAGAGATTGATAGATTGAGGTATAAAAAATGACTAAAGCAGTTGTGAACTTAACATTACCCATGGTTGTCGAACACATTGAAACTGCGTTAGAGGATTATCCTCATTACCCCTATCAAAAAGCTTTTGCAATTCCAGACTTACGCCAAAAATTGATCGCTTATATTTTAAGCAGAGTTGCTAACTCCTATACAGTTTTGGAAGAAGGAGAAAATTGCACTACTTTCGGAGATTGTAGTTCTTACCGAAAATTGCAGATCGAAAACTTAGCAAAGCAAGGAATTCAAGAGATATTACAGCAATATTGGGAATGGATCGTTCATCATATTCCCTCAGAAACAGAATCTGGATTAGCACCTTCCCACTGGTTTGGTTAGAGTCAGTTCTGAATTCTAAATTCAAAATTTAGAATTGTGACGATGTGCCTCCGATAGATCTGCATAAATAAACTCAATCTTGCTTCTGTTGTACGTCAGTTTCCACACTTTCACCCCAATCATTAGCTATGTCTACACCAACTTGTCCTTGTTGTTCTCAAACATTACTACGCCACATTAGTGCTAAAGGCATTTATTGGTTTTGTCCGGCTTGCTATCAAGAAATGCCAACCTTAATTACAGAGGTTCTCGCAAGACGAAATCGAGAATTATTGACACTCAAAGTCTAATCGTCATTTCAACCGAGTTTAACTTGACTCAGAAGGAAATATTTTTTGAATCTGCTCTTTAATTCCAGCTAAATCGATGTAGAGATCGGCAACATTGATCAGACTATCACTAGTCATAGACCGAAGACTGACGACCTCTACCCGTACACCTTGATAAGAAACTGCATCAACTGCATAGGCAAGGTCTCCATTTCCACTAACTAAAACGGCTGTATTATAACAGCCAGCTAGGGTCATCATATCAACGGCTATTTCTACATCTAACTTGGCTTTTTTAGAACCGTCAGGAAATTGAATTAAGTCTTTACTAACGACGCGATAACCATTACGACGCATCCAAAGTAAAAAACCTTGTTGTTTATCGTTGATCGGATCGACACCCGTGTAGAAGAAAGCACGTAAGAGAGGGGCTTCTGCTGTTAACAGGCACAGCAGTTTAGTATAGTCTATTTCAATTCCTAGCTGTAAAGCAGCATAGAAGAGGCTAGAGCCATCGATAAAAATAGCGACTCGACCCCGACTGAAGGTATCTAATAGCTCACCGTTAGGGTGTGTGTTAGCCTCCTCGTAGGGGTTGATCTCTTTCTTCATCTGTCTGGTTAAGATTTTGCTGCGATCGAGAACTTCATCTTGTGTTATCTCTTGATAAAAAGTCATTGATACCTCAGAATTTGGAGATTGAGTTTGACTAGAACGATAGCAAAATGTAATAACTTACTTATACTAAAACGACCTGTATCGAACCAGCTTACTAGTACAGGTATTGCTAATTTGGATTAAATTGTAACAAGCTAATCTGACTTGGTTAGCACGGTCATAATATATAAACACAAATGTAAGAGCGTAACTGTCTAGTAAAATTTACAGACTTTAAATCTAATCTGAAACTTTAACAATTAGCAGGCTCAATCCATTGTCATTTAATACTCTTAGTTATTAGGTGTATCTAATTCAAAACGAATTGCTACATACGATACATAATCGAGCGCTACAAACGATACAAAATTAACAGTTAAGGATAAAAAGTTGAATATTCATATAAATAAAACAATTTCTTTATTTCTTTATTCATAAATTAAAATGACTTAATTTTTCTTAAGAATAAAGGCTGAGTTTGTCTTCAAAGGGAGCAGATCGCCTTTTAGAGGTTGCTACTTAAATCTTGTCGTCGGAAAATTATCATATCTTTGCCAACCACTGGACTACGAGCGATTATATTTCCTTTAGGATCGATCGCCTCCAAGCGACTGAAATCGAGTTCTCTGGATCTTTCTAGCATTTGAGCTGCTAATTTGTCTTGCTCGGAAGACGGGAGATCGTACCAGTCATCGCCAAGCGTGAGTACCAAATTGCTACCCCCAAAATTGGGTTGAATAGACTGTATTAATCCATCCGCAACGCGATCGCTAATTTCTTCAACTTGTTTTTGAATTGTGGCGACTAAAATCTCTTCTGGTGTCAGTTGTGCAACTAGGGTAGGCATTGACTCAGGAGGTGTGACAGTCTTTACTGGCTGCGGTACATCGGTTGCAGTTAACTCACTAGGAATAGCTATTTTTGGTTCAACTTCCACTGCGGAAGATGGTTCATCTGTAAGGGAAGGAGTCGTAACCTTTGGCGGTTCCGGTGTGGAAGGAGGCGTTGTCGCGATTGGTATTTCTGGTTCAGAAGCAGGAGTTGTTGTCACTACTGACGGTTCCGGTGCTGTAGGGGAAGGAATTGCTGTAACTGCTGGTAGTTCTGGTGCTGTAGGGGAAGGAATTGCTGTAACTGCTGGTAGTTCCGATCTGGGAGTAGGAGCAACTGCAACCTCTGTAGGTTTACCTAAAAATAGATTTGAGGTTGTCAGCACCAAAACTACGACAATTCCTGCCATAATTCCGGTCAAAGCAGAGTTAGACAGCTTACCTGAAAGATTTGCTGGTAGCACAGAGCGAATTTTTCCCAAAACAGAACCCCAGCCATCTTGTAAAGGTTCCCACCAACTTGCTTCAGTCGTGGTTGTGGGTTCTGCTTCTAGTTGAGCGATCGCTCCTTCTATAACTCCGATTGTGCCACGCAGCAGTTTAATTGTTTGGGTTTTTACCGCTGCTTGAAAGGAATTTGCTTTTAGCTTACGTTCAGGGGAAGGTGACTTTTGGGAATTAGACGGTTCCTGTGACATAAATTTCTTCCTCCCAGGCAGCGAAACAGTCGAAGATAAGTTAAATTCTTAGCGGGTGCTGCACCTAGCTTATCAGTTAACAGGGAACAGTGTAGAGACGTTACATGTAACGTCTCTACACTGTTCCCATTACCAATTACCAATTACCATCTTATGAGTTTCAAACGCCGTAAATTTCTATTCCTGAGTACATTGAGCTTTTTTGGTGTGGCGCTGTGGAACAAAATCCACGGACGTGAATCTCCGACACAGGAGAGATCGGCAATTGCTTCTGGTGCTGACGATCTAAAGCCTAAGCCATCTACAAAACCTTTGTTGCGATTTATCTCGGTAGCAGATACGGGAACGGGCGATCGCGGACAATATGCTGTAGCTGAGGCAATGACTGTCTATCACCGTCAAAACAAGTTTAATTTAGCAATTTTGGCGGGAGATAATATTTACAACAACGGCGAGATCGAAAAAATTCAAGCTGTATTCGAGCGTCCTTATCAACCCCTACTCAAACAAGGGGTAAAATTTTACGCCTGTCTTGGCAACCACGATATTCGCACCGCTAACGGCGATCCGCAAGTCCGCTATCCCGGCTTCAATATGCAAGGACGATTCTATACTTTCCGCCGCGATCCGGTACAGTTTTTTGCTCTCGATACTAATAGTAATGCCGATTGGGATACTCAGCTAGCTTGGTTAGAAAAAGAACTCAGTCGCAGCGATGCTCCTTGGAAGATAGTATTTGGACATCATCCGGTTTATTCTTCTGGTCATTACGGCAATAATCAAACTTTTATTAAACAATTTACGCCACTGTTTCAGAAGTATGGCGTGCAACTCTACATCAACGGACACGATCATAACTACGAGCGATCGCGCCCCATTAATGGTACGACATATATGATTACTGGTGGTGGTGCGGGAACTCGTCCTGTAGATCGTTCTGAGTGGACGGCGCTTTCTGCAAGCAAGTTGAGTTTTGCCACTTATGAAGTCTATGCCGACAGAATAGAAGTAAGTGCGATCGGTACAGATAGTCGAGTTTTTGATAAAGGTAATATTAAATTGCGATCGGCTTAGTGAGAATGATGAAAAAATTACCTATGATTCCTCAACATCCCGAATATGCTCGATTGCCACAACGAGCGCCTCAAGCATAACTTCAAAACTAGCATCAGTCGAGCGCTCTAGAGTTAACATTTTCCCTTGTTCTAAGGCAATAAAACCATTGACTGTCGCATTCACCATTCGCATTGCGTCTACAAGCTGCTCTGAGGTAAATTCATAAGGTTCTAGTATTCTACGAAAGAAGTCCAGAGTTTCCTGAATAATTGCAGATGCTTCAGGATCGGACGGTTGCAACTGAAATTGCATCATCACCTTATAACGGGCTGGGTGCGATCGCGCATAGTCACGGGTTGCTCGTCCTCCAGCTTTCAGTAACTCTTTAGAATCGCTCAGTGCTTTACTTCTTGGCTGACAAAACGCAAAAAAATCTTGCCAAAGTGCTAGTGCTACTGCTCGTTTGAGGGCTGGATTGCCATCTAAATGCTTGTAGATAGCTGGCGGTTTAATCCCTAATTCCCTCGCCACTCGATTTACACCTAGAGCTGATTCTCCCTCGCGATCGAGGCAAACGATCGCAGCAGTAATTACATCTTGTTGCGTTAGAGAATTTTCTTTTGTCGGACGACCCATAGAAATATTTAATTAGTTAATATAGTTAACTAAAAGTTAATATAATTAATTTTACCTACTTATGCTGTCAAAGGGATGGAATACGCAGACTGTAGGGGCGCACAGCTGTGCGCCCCTACGAATGCCATGCATGTAACTAAAAATTCAATCTCCCACAAACATATGAACGATTTTGTCTTTACTCCTGCTCACCAGCTAGCCCAGATGATACGCGATCGCACTGTCTCAGCTGCGGAAGTCTTGGATTCATATTTGGATCGAATTGTCAAGTACAATTCCCAACTCAATGCTATTTGCACGCTGGATGCAGAACGCGCCCACGAACGCGCTGAAGAAGCAGATGAAGCCCTAGCCCGAGGAGAAAACTGGGGCGTTCTCCACGGTGTACCCATTACGATTAAAGATGCGTTTGAAACTGCCGGACTCCTCACTACTGCCGGATACAAACCTCTAAAAGATTATATTCCCGCAACAGATGCAACGGTAGTAGCGCAACTGCGTGGAGTGGGAGCTGTGATTATGGGTAAAACAAATCCAGCTAAACTGGCAGGTAATTTCCAGAGTACAAACGATCTGTTTGCACGGGTTAATAATCCTTGGAACTTAAATTATACGCCTGGTGGAAGTTCTGGAGGTAGTGCGGCAGCGATCGCAGCGGGACTATCACCATTAGATATTGGTAGTGATATAGGAGGTTCAATTCGCCAGCCAAGCCATTTCTGCGGCGTATATGGACTCAAGCCTACAGATCGGCGAGTATCTACAGCGGGTCACATTCCCGAAGTTCCAGGCATGTCTCGTTGTATTCGGCAAATGTTGGTAGCAGGTCCGATCGCTCGTTCCATTGAAGATTTACAATTATGCTTTTCACTCATTGCGGGAGCCGATCCGCGCCAACCAGAAGTTCCACCCGTTCCTCTAGATAGTCCCAGCTGCAAGAGCCTGCAACATGTAAAAATTGCTTGGACAGACGAAGTCAATCCGTATCCGGTGGCTCAATCGATTAAATCTGCAATGCAAGCAGTTGCCCACAAGTTATCAAATGCCGGAACGCAAATTGACCAATGGATACCAAAATTTGATTTTATCTCAGCTTGGCAAGTCTACCTAACAATTTCTGCTTACACTTCACCCATTTCGCAACCATTTGATTTTGATTACGTGCGTGACTCGCTGACTTTAATGTTAGGCGAAGCAACTCAAGGCGATCGCGGATTACGCAAAATCAGTAACGTGCCTAAAATTGGCTTTTCAACGGCATTAAACCCCAACATGAAAGGCTATTTCGCTGCGTTAACTCAACGCGATCGCTTTATTGCTCAAATGGATGCAGAACTCGAACCTTGGGATGCATGGCTTTGTCCCGTAGCAATGACACCTGCATTTCAGCATTGTCCAACAGGTACGGCAATTGAGATTGATGGTAGAAAAGTACCTTATCTGATGGCTTCGGGTGCTTATACAATTCCCTTTGCTTTTACAGGTCATCCAGTCGTGGTAATTCCGGTAGGATATACACCGGATAGATTGCCGATTGGAATGCAAATTGTGGGTAAGCGTTGGCGCGAAATGGAATTATTAGCGATCGCTCAAGAAATAAACCAAGTTGTGGGTAACTTTCAACATCCGCCTGGTTATTCTGATGATTGAATTGTTTTCTGCAATTCCCTTTTGAGCAGACATTTTAGCCAAAAGGCTATTATCCTAGAAAGCTAAAGCGCGATCGCTCACATTATGGCTTCTAGTAAACTTTCATTAACATCTGGTCGGCAGTGGCTGACCGGGTTAGCCTCAAGCGAAACATTTATTTATATTATCAAGCGGCTAGCACAAGCTCTCTTGACATTATTACTAGCATCTGCACTGTCATTCTTTATTATTCAACTTGCTCCAGGGGACTATCTAGATACCCTGCGGCAAAACCCCAAAATTTCCCCAGAACGGATCGAGCAACTGCGACAACAGTTTGGATTAGACCGTCCTTGGATCGAACAGTATTTCCGTTGGTTGTGGCGGATTGTGACTCAGGGTGATTTCGGTACGAGTTTCGTCTATCAGCGTTCCGTGTCTTCCTTGCTGTGGGAGCGGGTTGGAGCCACCTTACTACTGGCAATTTCATCTTTAATTGTCACCTGGGCGATCGCCATTCCTTTAGGAATTGTCGCCGCTGTGAAGCAAAATCAATGGAGCGATCGCGTTTTACAAGTCCTTAGCTACACCGGACAAGGATTTCCTAGCTTCATCACTGCTTTGTTACTCCTGATCTTCGCTCAAAACGTCTCTCCCCTATTTCCCGTAGGAGACATGACTAGTATCAACCACGCCGACCTCACCCCTTTAGGTAAAATTCTCGATGTTGGCTGGCACATGATTTTACCCACCATAGCTTTAAGCATTACCAGCTTTGCAGGCTTGCAACGGATCGCCCGTGGCGAACTTCTCGACGTACTCCGTCAAGATTATATTCAAACTGCCCGCGCTAAAGGACTACCAGAAAACCGCGTGATCTACGTCCACGCTCTGCGTAACGCCATCAATCCCCTAATCACCATCTTAGGATTTGAACTGGCTGGGTTGTTAAGCGGTGCGTTTATTGCCGAATTCTTCTTCAACTGGCCTGGATTAGGGCGCTTAATTTTGCAAGCAGTCTTAGCTCAAGATTTGTATCTCGTCATGGCAAGCTTGGTCATGGGAGCCGTAATGTTAATTGTTGGTAACTTAATTGCTGACCTACTACTCAAAGTCGCCGACCCCCGGATTAAGTTGGAGAACCCCTAATCAGTTATCAGTGACCAGTAACCAGTGACCAGTTACTTACGACTTACGACTTCTCATTCATGTTGTCCCAAATCTACTACATTGCCCGTTCTAAGTCTGATGGCAGCTATTTAGTTGCCCGGGTAAATCGCGATGTAGCTGAGAAAAACACAGGCTATTTGTTACTATTTAGCGAGCATTTTGAGGCATTGACTTATCTGAATACTCATGCTGCTAGTGTAGCCGACCAATTTGCAATTGAGTCGATTCCTGGTACTCAACTAGGAGCGTTATTGAAGCGTTGGAATTTTATTGGTGTCGGGATCGTACGCGATCCATTATTACCAAAGATTGAATTTCTCATCTGTGATTAGTATTAAATATATCTATCCTGATGTAGATGTAACTAAATCAAAGATTAGCGCTAAATAAAGAAGGTTGGTTCCGAATTTTGCTGAATTTCAGCGAAACGTAGCCATAAATTACAAGTTTGTTATTACAATTGTCGATCGCAGGAGAAACCAGTATGCGCTCTGTTCGATTCAATTTATCTGCGTTGCGCCCAGTTCGCATTTTATTTGCTATCTGTGTCAGCGCGTTGCTAGTATTCTCTCAAGCGCTTCCCGCTTTCAGCGCTCCTGTCAATCCCGGTGGTAGCCCCACTGCTCCCCAGCAAGGTGAAGCTCAGCTAAGAGGCATTGAGAAAGAAGCCCAAGAAGCAGTACTCAAAGATCCTTACTCGCGCAAAGAAACGCAAACCAAAGCTCAAGAAGGACTCAATGAAGTTCAAGGAGCTGCTGACTTAAACAAGATGAGTCGTCCAGAAAATGCTAAAGCAACCTCAGTAGAAGACAAACTGAAAAATGCTTTGGAATCAGTTACTGGTAAAGACTAAAGCTTTTGATGTAGCTTAAAGATTCGGAACATTAATATTGCTTGACGTGTGGGGATGATTCTGGCGGTGGTCATCCCTTATTGCTGTCTTTTGTCTGCCTTCTCATATTACAAACCAGTAAACTCTGCATCTGTAATCAGGCGGGGATTTTTTGTATTAGCAGAGATCCAACTGCGATCGCGAATAGCTAACTTGCAGGCAGAATAAGTTTTGTAAGTTTTGCCATTATTGACAAATGTACTGTCGCCGCGATCGCCACCAAAAACAGCCTAATCTGTCTTTTTATAACGACTCGGCTTTATAGTTCCCCACATCTGTAGCATTAACGCACCAGACCCATTGCAAATGCGTGCGTTCCACACCTTTGTTGGAGAATAGACTTTTGATATGTTGCCACATGCGCACATAATCGGTCGTCGATTTGTGCCTTGAGCTGCACTCCAAGGATACCAGTTGCCATTCATTTCGTGAGCGAGACGAATGAATGTAAGTCGGCAATTTCGGTATTAATTTCCCTTTGGCGAATCTTGGAATAGCTCAAAGTGCGGCAACCGTCAATTTGCAATCCGGCTTGAGCAGCTCTAAATCGCTGTTGTGCTTGAGCTAGAAGCGCCTGCGCTTTTTTTCCCTCAGCTTGCGCTTCTTCGTAGCGGAGAAAATCTTTTTCGGCTGTAGCTGGAGAAACGCTCCCAGCCTCTAACAACCCCTAGGCGCGCTCGGCATCAACTTTAGCAGTTTGAGCGGCAACAGTGCGCGATCGAGTTCCCTTTGGGCTGCTTCAGCAGGCTCCTCCACAGTGAAAGTACCGATTTCAGTTGCGGGACAAACAGCAACGAACCCGTACTATTACGGTGTGCATATAAGTTAATTCTGATTAGAGCGCTCGATAAGACGTGGTTTTGGCGTGTAGGGAGAAAAACCCACAATTCCCATCATTTCTCCATTAGAGGCTAACTATCGGCTTGGGGATCGCTAAATTCAGCGCGATCTCTAGATGAGGAATTTTTGACACGATCGGGTTCATTAATTATGTAATCCAAAATACTTATTGTAAAGAGAAAGAAAATTTCTTAAGTATTTCTTTGAAATTAGTTGTTGGTAATTGGTCACTGGTCACTGGTCACTGGTCACTGGTCACTGGTCACTGCTCCCCTGCTCCCTACTCTCTGCTCCCTAATAACTGTCAACTGAATTTGTGGTTTCATGTCACAATATCTGTTGATGCGTGCTAAGCCTTTTGGTGTATGCCGAACTATATAGTAGAATGCTCTGGTTTGCTCGATACTGGGCTTGCCAGTATCGATCCGACTGCGACCCTCGTTCGCGGATCTGAGTACAGGCGATCGCGCCCCAAATAGTAGCTTAATATTTACGCTCTGATTTTTTATTTATGATTTTTACGGAGCGACCGATTGAGTCATTGTCGCTTTCGGTGTCTGAAATTTTCGTGTGAGGAAGTGCGGTGAAACAACAGCATTTATTTCTAGTGCGTAACTTCTGTTCGAGTCTAGCTGTAGCACTCTTAGCAACCGAGCTAATTAAGATTGAACCAGCACCAGCGATCGCGAGCGAAACTCCATCTGTTGATAGTGCGATCGCTATGAAATCTGAACCTAGTAAAACTCAGTCCATTAAAGCTACCAAACAAGGTTACCTGCAAGCAAAAAGCTCGTTTCGTCACTCCCAAGCCTCGGTTCTCTTGTCAAAACAGGAAATTGGGAGTCGAGAGTCGGGAGTCGGGGGAAGAGAGCTGAGGAGGCTGAGGGAGCTGAGGGAGCTGAGGGAGAAAAACAACCATCAACCGTCTTCACGGAGTGTAGCGCCAGCGTTTACCGTCAACCACCAATTACCAATTACCAATTACCAATTACCAACAACTGTCAGCCAACAACCAACAACTAAACCTAAACCAGCCCAACCGCCTGCTAATGCTCAGGTAAACGATCGCAAGGCTCAAATACCTAGTTATCTCAATCCCAATCCCAATCCATTGCGATTTCCCACAAAACCAGAAGAAGTACAGGTTGTAGGCGCTCAACCAATTACTTTCCAGCAGGCTTTAGACCTAGCACAGCGTAACAGCACGCAGCTGCAAGAAGCAAGGCTGAACGTACAGCGGAGTCAAGCACAGCTACGACAGGCTTTAGCAGCAGAATATCCACGCTTGGATCTGGGTGCGGGTGTCACTAATTCAGGGAACAATCTTTTCAGCGAAGAACCGGAACAAAATGAATTCGAGCAATTCTTTGGTGGAGGTCAAACCGATAACAACGATACTAGTGTGAGCGGCAATCTATCACTCACCTACGATTTGTTTACTTCTGGAGCGCGTCCAGCTAATATTCGTGCTGCTGAAGAACAGTTGCGTTTTAATCAGTTAGATTTAGAACGGACGCAAGAAGAACTGCGCCTCAACGTTGCCAATGATTATTACGAATTGCAACGAGCTGACGAACAAGTACGAATTCAGCGATCTTCGGTAAATAATGCCCAGGCAAGCTTACGCGATGCCCAAGCCCTAGAACAAGCTGGGGTAGGAACTCGCTTTGCCGTCCTCCAAGCTCAAGTGCAGTTGGCGCAGGCAACCCAAAGATTAACTGATGCCTTAAGCCAGCAGCGGATTGCCCGCCGTCAAATTGCAACGCGAATTAATTTAAACGACTCCATCGTGGTTACGGCTGCCGATCCGGTAGCAGTTGCCGGACAGTGGAACTTCTCCCTAGAAAACAGTATCGTACTGGCTTTTAGAAATCGTGCCGAACTAGAACAGCAATTAGCACAGCGTAATATTAGCGAACAACAACGGCGTGCTGCCTTAGCTGAATTAGGACCGCGAATTAGTCTTGCTGCCCGCTACGGTCTCGAAGATACATTTGACGATGAAACGAATTTTGCAGATAGCTATTCTTTGCAGGGAAACTTAAACTTAAGTTTATTTGATGGTGGAGCAGCAAGAGCGAGAGCTAGGCAGGAAGAGGCAGATATCGCGATCGCTGAAACCAATTTTGCCGGACAGCGTAACCTAATTCGCTTTGAAGTAGAACAAGCTTTCTCTCAGTTGCAGTCCAACTTAGAAAACATTCAAACAACCTCTGTTGCATTAGAACAATCGCGGGAAGCGCTGCGATTGGCACGCCTCAGATTTCAAGCAGGTGTAGGGACGCAAACAGAAGTGATTGATGCTGAGGATGACTTAACTCAAGCGGAAGGCGATCGAGTCAATGCGATTCTAAACTACAACCGCGCCTTAGCTCAGATTCAGCGATCGATTAGCTCTGGTCAGCAACGCTGAACTAGGGGCGAGGAGTGAGGAGTGAGGAGTGAGGGGACAAGGAAGACAAGGGAGAGGGGGAAGATGGGGGAGAGCGCTCTCGAAAATTCTTTGAGTGTCCTCCCACACTTCCCACACCACGTACCACTCTCTTTCCCTCACTCCTCGCTCCTCGCTCCTCATTTAGGCTTTCCCTCTCCAGGGAGAGATTGCGGGGTAGAAAGAATAAACTTTTCTGGGTTTCTCAGGAAGGAATCGCAATTCTTGTCAAGAGCAACGCAGATGTTACCTAAAGCGAGTTGATATTCTTCGATATTGCCTTGTTTGAGAAACAGTTTAGCGGCTGTTTGTAAATCTTCTACTGCTTCGCGATCGCTCTGTCCGCTATACTGAGCTAGCTCGTAGCGGACAATTCCCCGCTTGAGATAGGCTTCTGCTTCTTGGGAGTCAATACTGAGCGCTCGGTTAAAATCTGCAATTGCGGCTTTGTAGCCCGTACTCAAGTCCCCTTTATACTGTGCCAGTTTGTAGTGAACGATGCCGCGTTTGACCAGTGCTTTGGCAGCACGGGGATTGAGCCGCAAAGAGCGATCGAAGTCTTGAATTGCTTGCTGATATTCTTTTTCGGGATTTTTACTATACTGAGCAATTTCATAACGTACCATGCCACGACTGAGATAGGCTTCGGCTTGGTTGGGTTTGAGTCCCAGAGTACGATTGAAGTCTTCAATCGCTCGGCGATAGGTACGGTCGGGGTCGCCGCTATGCTGGGCAACTTCGTAGAGGGCGTTACCCCGGTTTAAATAGACTTGAGCATCCTTGGGATTGAGCTTGATGGCGCGATCGTAATTATCAATTGCCCCTTCATAGTCTCCTACTTTGTAATAAGCATCGCCCTGCTTGTAGTAGGCAACAAAATTATTGCCGCTTTTTGCTGCTACTTTGCCGTCACTTGGTGGTTCGGGGATCGAGGTAACGCTAAAACGGCTGTCAAAGGGCAGTTGCACGTCACTTAACACCTGCATCAACAGGATCAAGCTCACAGCTCCTAGACTAAACGTACCCATCATCATCAGGTTGAACTTTCTGCGGCTTAGCCTTCTACTTCTTGGCAGTGTCAAAAATAGTGGTGCGTGTTTGCTGAGCGTGGCAGATGAATAATAAGCGGCGGAGCGATCGAGCGCTCGATACTGTCGATATACAGGAGGAGTACGCTTAGGTGGCAAAGGTTGGAGGTGTTTTTTCTGTCTGACTGCCTCCAAGGACGGAAACGGGTCGCGCCCGCCTAATTTTACTGCCCGCTCGCACCAAGGACAGCTTTGCAGGTGATCGCTGTAGCGATGCTGATTGTTGGCGCTACAGGTTGTCAAAGCGTTTTCTGCTTCTTTGAGGGCAGCTTGCCAGGTTTGGGCGTTGGGACGGAGATTGGGTTGAGAATGACCTGCATCAAAACACTTGACAAATAACTGCCTCAAACTAGGGTGTAAAATCTCCCAGTTTGGTGCAATCGGCGTAGGCTTGTACGGTACTGGCTTGCTGCCATAGGTGAAATGTCCTGCCGCTATCCGTGCTGCATAGGGTGGGGGATCGCCACTACCTTGATAAATTCCTGAAAAAGGATGAGTTCCTTCCATTAGCAGTTGGAAGATCAGGACTGCTAGCCCAAATAAGTCGTGTTCTGGGGCGCGATCGATCTGTCCGAAATTCTTTCCTTGCAGTTCTGGCGGCGTAAATTCTGGCTTGCCGACACCGCAGCGATAAATAGCTGCTGTTTGTAGGTCGCGGACTTGAAACGAATCCGTATCTACGAGGGTGACGAGAGCAGTATCGCTGACTAAGATGTTAGATTCGTTCACATCTCCAACGCAATACCCGCGTGCGTGCAGCGCTCCCATGGCAGCGGCAATATTACGGGCAGTTCGATGGAGATAGAGGTAGTTAAAGAACGGGCATTTTTGCCGTCGCGTTTTGGGATTGTAAAAATCGAGTAGGGAGTGCATCCCTTTGACTCGCGGCATCAGAAAGCCGACGACCCGATTGCTGCCATCAGTTGACCTCAGCAACTCTTCAGGCCAAGCGATCGAAATATGTCCCTGCCCCGCCATCGGGTTATCTGGCGGGTTAGCAAGCATGGCTGTGAGCTTAGATGCCTGAATCTCTCTAGGCTTGTGATAAACCTTTGCTACTAGTGCCTCGTTCTGCGGTACAGTAAAGACACGGGCTTCTCCCCCATGTCCGAGGCTAGAGTTGGGGTCCAACGTGATAATTTGGTTGTTGGAGCTTCGTTGCAACCGCATGGCAAAATTAACTCACAAGCGTCGCCAATAGTAAAGTCAAGTCGTCATCCGTCCGTTCCGTAATTCTTGGCGATCGCAAAAACGCCGCCAGTTGTTCTTTAGCTTCACTCTCATCCTCCACACCTGCCATAAATTGAAACAGGGGAGAAAAAAATGGTTTGTAGGGTGAACCATCGCCCATGTTCACAGCTAGCATCTGCAACCCATCTGAAAACACGGCAATATTTGTCGTCGTTCCCCGCCAAACGTTGACTTGGACTGTCTCCAAGGCTTGGGGGGAAACTAGAAAAGTTGTTTCATTAATATATTCTCCTTTTTGAGCGGCAGTCAGAGCAAAAATCTGACCGTCGCGATCGCTCGCTACTGCCAAGCCATCACCTACCTGCACCGCGGCGACTAATTCTGGGGTAGCAACTGCTAAAATCAACGTCGTCGCTAACTCCCGCGCCTGCTTGCCACAGACGGCTGCTTCTGCTTCTACTGCTGTCTTTGCTGCTGCCAGAGCTTGAGTCAGAATTCGCTGCCATCCCTGCTCGTCGTCAACCAAATGCAGCCTAGAGCCTTCAGCACAAATCGTCTCTACCGCCGTTTGCGCGGCGACAATTGCCCCGACTTTGCCTAAAGCTGCACTTCCTGCCCCGTCAGCTACTGCTGCTACCAAAACCCCCGTGGGCAACTTTTCCCAATGATGAGCGTCTTGACAAAGCTGTCCGACCTTTTCGTGGCTCGTACCTCGAACTGAAGCGGATGCAACTCGCCATTGCCGGATCTTAGCAGGAGCATCTAACTGTCCTGTTGTATATAGCTCATCGTGGGCATCGTTACGCATTCATCGTGATTCCTTACTGATTCCTAGCCTATCTTAGGTGAACGGACAATCAGAGCGATCGCATCGCTCGACAAATCCTCCTTTTGTATACGGTAATGTGTACGGTTCCGTCAATTTACTCATTCATCTCTTTACACTTTCATTATGTACTTAGGGATAAGGGGTAAGGGAAAGAGGTAAATATTCAATTCCGAATTCCGAATTCCGAATTCCGAATTCAAGTGGCTCCCCACCCCACAGGTGGTAATGCTACTTGTTCGTCGAGACGAGAATGGGAAACGGCTGTGATGCTAGCAGACAACCAGAGAAACATTTCCGTAAACCTCAGCCCTTGAAGTCTGAGTGGAGTGCGGACAGATATGTACTTGAGCCGCTCCAGATTAGCATTTTCTACACCTACAGAGAAAAAAGCTACATGCTTGTTAACTTCATCTGTCTCAATTCGCTGCCTTGCCTGCTCGATTAATTGCTCTGATTCTCCTTGGGGTTCTCCATCTGTAATTAAAAATATCCAGGGACGATAATAAGCTACCCCGTGAGCGCGGTATGTAGCTTTGCGAGACTGGATCATGTCTAGGGCGCGATGAATTCCAGTTCCCATACAGGTTAAGCCTTGCGCTGTCAGCTCTGGTAGATCGAGTTGGTCGGGAGTGACAAAATCCTGTATAACTCTGACATCACTATCAAAAACCACGAGCGCCACCTCAACACGTCGGGAAGCGAGAGAGTTTTGTAATAAATCTGTTTGCAATGCCCGCAGCCCTTCATTTAAAGCATCTATTGCTGCTCCTTGCATCGAACCTGAAGTATCTAGAAGTAATACGCAAGGACAGCGAGGTTCTGGATTTTCAGCAAACTCTACCGCTTCATCAAGTCTTAATTGGTCAGACATACTTAACAATTTAGGTGGGAGACTTAGCTACTTGACATATGTGGTAGCTTTTACTCACTAGTGGACTGAGTAGATGGGCTGCTGGCATTGACAACAATTTATCTATGATAGTTCAGCTTTGACTTTACTAGTTCTTTTATCTCTGTAGTTTCAGCTGCATCAGTCCGGTATTTTACTCCCATTCATTTCACTAGGGAAAAATCAGGAGCAAATTCAGACAATCGTTGCAGTTAACTACGCATACAAGACCAAGGCGACAAATTACTTAACTTTCCCACAGATTGTTTTTCTATATGTCCAAATCCTTTGTCATACGCCAATAGCTAAAAACTGTAAACTGGATGGTTAATTTTTATAGATTGCGCTATAGTCAATAGAAACTGTTAGCCTTTCGTCAATTTTTTATGATTTGCAGGGGTTCTAGCGGTGTAAGAGCAGATACAGCTTACAATATTTTAATAAACTTAACTAGGTTATCTCAATCCTCTTACCTCAATTGATTCAGACAAAAACACTCAAATTGCTCGAAATTAAGGCTTTGCTAAATAGGCATTGTCAGTTAAAGTATTCGCTCGCTTGGAAAAAGGTTTAAGTGCTAAATGGCTAGCTGTGGAACCTTTCAGAAGTTAAGTCCGCTGAGTTTATTGGCGCACTTGTCTAGTTGTTATGATAGTGCCTTGTTAAAGGTGACTAGCGGTGCTGTTACATGGTCGGTCTATCTTGAAGAGGGAAAGATTACTTATGCTTCCCATTCAATTGCTGCCTTCGATCGCCTCGACTGTCATTTGCATCGCCTCAGTTATAAAGTCCCGACGCTGACAAGTGAAACTAGAGCGCAATTAAGTTTGATTTTTGAAACTGAAGCAGAACAGCGGTCAGATACTAATCCCGAATATCAAGCAATTGGTTGGTTAGTTAACCATCAATATTTAAATGCCGAACAAGCAGCAGAATTAGTTGCAGAATTGGTTGGAGAAACGATCGAGTCGTTTTTATTAGTTAAATCGGGGCAGTACGACTTTAGCAGCAACTCAAACTTAGAGCAAATTTTTTGTCGGCTCGAACTACAACCGATTGTCGATCTATGTCAAAAGCGCCTGCAAAAGTGGCAAGCTCTAGCACCAGAAATTTTCTCACCCTACCAGCGGCTTTATTTTTCTAACCGTCACAAATTAGAACAGCAAATTCCGCAGGAAATTCAGCAAAAGTTTAGTACGATTCTCAAAGGTTTCAGTTTTCGTCATCTGGCAATTCTATTAAATCAAGACGAACTCGAATTGGCGCAGAACCTACACCAGTATATTGCAGCAGGAACAATTTTGTTGCAAGACCCCTATGCGCCATTTGACCAATTACCAAGAACTTTTGAACAGACTGCATCGCCATCAACAACACCAATTGTCATACCGGAAAAAGTCCCCTTACCGCTAGATGATATCCGCGATCGCCACATTAGCGATCGCCGTCTGGCTGCAACTCCAAAAGCTTTCGAGCGCGAACCAGCAAGAGAGACGCAACTTCCCACGACACAAGAAAAATCTCTTCCCATACAGTCTCCACAGCCACACTCAGAGCCAGTCAAACATAGCTCTCAACCGCCAGTTAATTTCCCGATTACGCGGACGACACCCCCAGTTCCTCCCACGCATGTAGAGACTCCTACATCCCCACCAACTGTTATTCCCGATGCCCCGGCTCCGAGAAATAAATATAAAATTGTTTGTGTGGACGATAGCCCAGCAATGTTGCAGGAACTGAAAAAGTTTTTAGAAGACGACTTATTTTCAGTTTTTACAATTGACAATCCTGTTAAAGCTTTAATGCAGATTATTAAAGTCAAGCCAAATCTCATCTTATTAGATGTAAATATGGCAGGAATTGACGGTTATGAATTGTGTCGTTTGCTTCGCAATCATTCTCTATTTAAAGATACGCCGATTATTATGGTGACGGCAAATACAGGAATTATTAACCGAGTCAAAGCTAGAGTTGTCGGTGCTTCAGGTTACTTAACTAAGCCTTTTAGCCAACCAGATATTCTTAAAATGGTATTTAGGCATTTGACATGAGAGTAAGGTAAGCATTGCCTACCGTTTATAAATCAGTATCGTTGGTGAGGGAAGAAAACTGTGTAGTAAAGGGAAGGATCGACCCGATCTGTAAACCGAGGATATAAATTGCGATCGCAAATAGAATTGGATTCCTGCGATTGGGATGAATTGTCCGGCTGTACTTCTTCAGCAGATTCGCCGAGCGAAATTTCTGGATAAAGTAGATCTGCTAGTTTTGACCAAGTAACAGAAAAAGGATTTTGTAAATATTTCTGTACGAGCGATCGCTTACCCGTTTCCTTTGAGTTATCTAGTTGCCAATCGTTTGTATGCTCTCTCATAATGCATTCCTCGCGGCTATTGCGTGCGCTTGCTGAATCACGCTAAAGTTTATTAGCCACAATCGCACCGAGTTATGCACAATTTTATGGTGGAGGAATGCTATTCGCCATTAATTTGAGTCGTTGAGGCAGGATAGAAATTAGGCGATCGTCGATAAATTTACATGTATGTTGATAGACTTTCTATTCATTACTCAAATATACGATCTTATCCCTTACCCAAGCTCGAAAAGATTTGAGTAAAGCTACTTCTCCCTGTATGGGAATCTGCTGCATAAAATTACTCATATCTTCAACAGATATAAGAGGAAAAGCAAGACTCACATCACGCTCTCTATATTCCTCTACTTCTAGTCGATAAAATTTTAATTTTTTTCCGTCGTATTTCCAAAGTTCAGGAACACCTAAAGCAGAATAAATACCAAGTTTATTTACAGAACTACTAGTAATATCAATTTCAATTGCTAAGTCAGGCGGTGGAGCGGTTTCTAAATTTAACTTGAGCTTGCCTCTAACTGCTAACTCATTTTGAATATAAAAACAACAATCTGGTTCTATACTGCGATTAGCTACTTGGCGTTTTAGAGTTGTTGAACCAGCGCTTCTAGCTTCAATGTTGAGTTCTTCAGCTAGGGCAATTATAAAATTACCTAAATTGCTTTTGTAGCTTTCATGTTCAAAAAGTGGAGTCATAATTTCCAACGTGCCACGGTCATAAGCAAAGCGGGAACCTCTGTTTTCACCTGTTTCTTTGAGTAAAGTTTCAAAGGTTTCCCAGCTAATGTTATGTAGCACTACTCTAGACTCTGCTGGAGTTGAATAAGTAATCATATCCACTGGCTTTAGAGTCAATTGGGTGAGCTAAGCCCACCCTTTTACCTTAACCGAAGATGCTACCAAAAAATTCTACTGCTTCCTTCAAAGCAACAATAAATATGTCAATCTCTTCACGGGTATTGTAAAAAGATAAACTTGCCCGTGCGGTAGATTGAGCGTGGATGTAACGATGTAAAGGCTGCGTACAGTGGTGTCCGGCGCGAATAGCAACCCCAGCTTGATCTAGTAGAGTAGATAAATCGTGAGGATGGACATCGCCAGCCGTGAATGAAGCTAATGCAGCTCTACCCACACCTGCTACTTTAGGTAATGGACCATAGGTGCGGACTTCAGCAATTTGACTCAGTTGCTCGAACAGATATTGCGTCAATTCCGATTCGTATGCATAAATTTTATCCATGCCGATCGCCCCTAAATAGTCTACAGCTGCACCGAGGGCGATCGCTTCTCCGATTGCTGGCGTACCTGCTTCAAATTTGTGCGGTAAATCGGCGTAGGTAGAACGGTCTAAATACACGTCGGCGATCATTTCACCACCACCCAAAAACGGTGGCATCGATCGCAATAATTCTAGTTTTCCATACAAAAAGCCAATTCCCGTAGGAGCGCACATTTTATGACCGGAAGCTACCAACCAATCGCAGTCCATTTGCTGTACGTTGACAGGCATATGTGGTACGCTTTGGCAAGCATCGATCAAAACTTTCGCACCGTGTTGATGGGCGATCGCAATTATCTCTTGTACTGGGTTAATGCATCCCAAAGTATTAGAGACGTGAACCACAGCCACAAGTTTTGTTTTATCGGAAATTAAAGACTTATATTGTGCTAAATCGAACTCTTCCTCTGGAGTTAGTTCGACAAACTTCAATACTGCACCCGTTCTTTGGGCTAGGAGTTGCCAAGGTACTAAGTTGCTGTGGTGTTCCATCACGGAAAGGATGATTTCATCTCCCCGTTGGATATTGCTATTACCCCAGCTATAAGCGACTAAGTTAATTGCTTCGGTAGCATTGCGGGTAAAAACAATTTCTTCTCGCTGCGCCGCATTGACAAACGCAGCCACCTTATCCCGCGCCCCTTCGTAAGCTTCGGTTGCTTTAGCCGCTAGGGTATGCACGCCGCGATGAACGTTGGAGTTATATTGCTCGTAATAATCCCGTAGGGTGTTGAGGACGAGTAAAGGTTTTTGGGAGGTGGCAGCGTTGTCGAGGTACACCAATGGTTTGCCATTGACTTCTTGATGCAGGATTGGGAAGTCAGCGCGGACGATATCGGCGAGGGTTCTTGCTTGGGTAAAAGTCATGGTTCAAGTCGAGAGAAGGAACAGAACGCAAATGTTGTAGGGGCGGGTTCACCAGAGTTCTCTACTTGTAACCAAATATATTGGTAAACCCGTCCTCACTTTCGGTCAATCAGCCAGATTTAATGTTGTAGCTTCGCGGGTAACAGCTTTGAGCAGAGTTTGTTGTAAAGAGGGAATTGGTAGTTGGTTAATAATCTCAGCAGCAAAGGCGTTAACTAACAAATTTTGAGCGTCAGCAGCATTAATTCCGCGACTTTGCAGGTAGAAAATCTCATCGTCTTCCAACTGGCTGACAGTAGCACCGTGACTGCACTTGACGTTATCGGCAATAATTTCCAGTTGAGGCTTGGTGTCTACTCTGGCTTTAGGAGAGAGGAGTAAGTTACGGTTGAGTTGTCCTGCATCCGTCAGTTGAGCGGCTTTAGCAACAAAGACTCTACCATTAAATACAGTGTGGGCTTTATCGGCGACAATGCATTTATGGAGTTGACGGCTCATACTATAAGGATAATTTAGTGCGATCGCGCTATGGGTATCAGCTGTTTGTTGCCCTGCTATCATAGTTAAGCCGTTGAGATTTGTTTCTGTCTGTTCTCCTGTCTGGAAGATTTCTAAATTGTGGCGCGACAGTTTCGCCCCTAAAGTAATCGCATTGCAGGTGTAGCGGCTATCTCGTGCTTGAGTAATCGCAGTTTTACCAATATGGAATGCTTCTACGCTTTCCCGCTCAACTCTAGTATGGCGAACTTGGGCATTTTCTCCCAGCCAGATTTCCGTAACAGCGTTGGTAAAGTATACCGTCTCTCCAACTTCGGCTTCGCCTTCTTCAGGATCTTCAATATTAAATTGATTTAAGTAGTCTTCCACCAACGTGACGCTACTACCAGTTTCCGCTACCACCAAGCAGCGCAGCTGTTGAATCGTCGGCGTTCTGAAGGAATTAGCAATAAATAGCAGGTGAATTGGAGTTTCTACTACAACATTCTTAGGAATCCAGACGACAGCAACATCCATGATTCCAGCCGTATTGAGAGCTGTGAAGATTTCTTCTCTTCCCTCAGATTTTGCCAGGTAGTTGTCAAGGCGATCGCGGTATTCTGCTGGTAATCCTGATAAATTGCTAACTACTACACCTTTCGGTAAATCACCGATTGCAGAATGTTCTGGCGTATACACCCCGTTGATAAATACCAAACGACTATTTGCTGCTTCTGAGAAGGTGAGTGGTGTCACCAGTGCTGCTGGTAATCCGGTGGGAGCCGCCACTTGAAAGTTAAACTGTTTTAAAGCAGATAAATCGGTAAACCGCCACTCTTCAATTTTGGTAGTAGGGAGAGTAGATTGACGGATAATGGAAGAAGCGCGATCGCGAATTTCTTGTAGAGACGTTACATGTAACGTCTCTACTACGTTGTGGGATATTTCTACACCCTTTTGACACTGTTGCAGCAACTCTATCAGGTAGTTATCCCCACCCGACACGCTACCATGACTGCCATTCGTCACTGTCGGAGAAACTTGAATATTCATTACACTCCTACCTCAGTCGCAGCTTGCTCCAACACCCAATCGTAACCGCGAGACTCTAATTCCAGTGCTAACTCCTTACCACCACTCTTAATAATCCGTCCCCCAGCCATAACATGGACGTAATCTGGGACGATGTAGTTGAGCAATCTCTGATAGTGAGTAATTAGAATTGTGGCATTTTCAGGGCTGGCTAATTGATTCACGCCATTAGCGACAATCTTCAGCGCGTCGATATCTAATCCTGAATCTGTTTCATCCAAAATTGCAATTTTTGGTTCCAACAGTGCCATTTGCAAAATTTCGTTCCGCTTCTTCTCGCCGCCAGAAAACCCTTCATTCACGCTGCGGTTTAAGAAAGCCGCATCCATCTTGACAACATCCAATTTTTCTTGGATCAAATCGTCAAAATCGAATGCATCCAATTCTTCTAAACCTTGCTCTTTTCGGCGAGAATTATAGGCAACTCGCAAGAAATCCAAATTACTTACGCCAGGAATTTCTAAGGGATACTGAAATGCCAGAAAAACTCCAGCTCTAGCTCGTTCTTCCGCTTCCATCTCCAGCAAATCTTTACCTTGAAAAATTGCTTCACCACCTGTCACCTCATAAGCTGGGTGTCCTGCTAAGGCTTTAGAAAAAGTGCTTTTACCAGAGCCATTCGGTCCCATAATCGCATGGATTTCTCCAGCGCGAACCTCTAAATTCACTCCCTTTAAAATTGGATTCCCATCAACTTCAGCTGTCAGGTCTTTCACCGACAGCAAAATTTCACTATTTTCAATAATCATTACTCTCTACGTCCTCTGCACTCTCTCTATTCACTTGCGAATTGCTTGATTGAGGGTGAGCATTGCCCACCCTATTTTATTAACCCACACTACCTTCCAGTTTCAGACTCAGCAGGCGATCGGCTTCTACAGCAAATTCCATTGGTAGTTGGTTAAACACATCCTTACAGAAACCGCTAATCATCATCGAGATTGCATCTTCTGAAGAAATACCTCGTTGTGCGAAGTAGAATAACTGATCTTCACCAATCTTAGAAGTCGAAGCCTCATGCTCGATCTTGGCAGTGTTATTTTGTACCTGAATGTAGGGGAATGTATTCGCCCGTGCATTGTCTCCAATCAACATGGAATCGCATTGAGAATAATTCCGCGCTCCTTGTGCTTTCGGGTTAACTTTCACCAAACCACGGTAGCTGTTGCTAGAATTTCCGGCAGAAATTCCCTTGGAAATAATCGTGCTGCGGGTGTTCTTGCCAACATGGATCATCTTCGTTCCTGTATCGGCTTGCTGCATGTTATTTGTCAGCGCCACAGAATAAAACTCACCGACAGAGTTATCGCCGACTAACACGCAACTAGGATACTTCCAGGTAATTGCCGAACCTGTTTCTACTTGCGTCCAAGAAATTTTAGAATTAACTCCTTGGCACAAACCGCGCTTGGTGACGAAGTTGTAAATTCCACCTTTCCCCTTCTCGTCGCCAGCGTACCAGTTTTGCACGGTAGAGTATTTAATTTCGGCATTGTCTAGAGCGATAAGTTCTACCACCGCTGCGTGCAGCTGGTTGGTGTCGTACATTGGTGCGGTGCAGCCTTCTAGATAGGAAACGTAGCTCCCTTCCTCGGCTACAATCAAAGTCCGCTCGAACTGTCCTGTATCGCCGCTGTTGATGCGGAAATAAGTAGACAGTTCCATCGGGCATTTGGTGTTTTTGGGAATATAAACGAAGGAACCATCACTGAATACAGCGGAATTGAGTGCCGCGAAGTAATTATCTGCTGTTGGGACGACACTACCCAGATATTTCTGTACCAACTCTGGATATTCCCGTAAAGCTTCGGAAATCGAGCAGAAAATTACACCTTCTTTGGCTAGCTTTTCCTTGAAGGTAGTCGCTACAGAAACGCTGTCAAAAATGGCATCTACTGCGACATTAGATAGACGCTTCTGTTCTGATATGGGAATACCAAGCTTTTCAAAGGTTTCCAGCAATGCCGGATCGACTTCCTCCAAGCTATTCAGTTGCTTTGGTTTCTTTTTCGGCGCGGAATAGTAGATAATATCTTGATAGTTGATGGGAGGATACTGGACACTGTGCCAAGTAGGTTCTGTCATCTTCAGCCATTGACGGTAAGCTCTCAGACGAAATTCCAACATGAACTCTGGTTCTTCTTTCTTAGCAGAGATCAGGCGGATAACGTCTTCACTCAGACCGCGAGGAATGATATCTGCCTCGATGTCGGTAATAAAGCCGTACTTGTAAGGCTGGTTGACGATGGTTTTGACAGTTGCACTCATTGGTAGTGTTCTCTCGGTTGGGCTGAAATGCTTGAAGTAGCTCTTTAAGGATGAAAGACGGGTGGTCTAACCCCTTCCCACCTTCCTCATTGTAAAAATCGTAACTAAAACAACACGCTTGTTGTTTAACCTGTCTCCATTTTACGCTACATTAACAACAGGTATGTTGTCAAAGTAAAATTTTCAGCTGAAAACTTTGGAATGACAATGGTGACAACGCAGCAGCCCTCGACCAAGCAGGATATTCTGCAATATTTAATGAAGCAGGGGCAAGCCACGGCGCAGGAGCTAGCCACAGAGCTTGATGTCAGTCCACAAGCGATTCGTCGCCATTTAAAGGATTTAGAGGCAGAGGAACTTATTGTATATCAAGCAGTTCATCTGGGCATGGGGCGACCGCAGCACGTATATAAACTAAGCGATCGCGGGCGCGATCGCCTACGTCGTACTATTAATGATGGAGGGGGAGACAGTCATGGGCAATTTGCCGTTTCCCTGCTCGACACCCTCGCTCAAACAGTGGGGCGAGAACAAATGGGGACGATTTTACGAATGCAATGGGAGCGTAAAGCTCTAGAATACCGCGATCGCGTTGGTGAGGGTTCGCTGCAAGAGCGAGTCGCCAACTTGGTAGAATTGAGGAAAGCTGAAGGCTACATGGCAGAGTGGTATTTTGTCAACGAAGAGAATTCGGCTAGGGGATTTATCATTACCGAACATAATTGCGCCATTGCCAACGTTGCTGAGTCCTTTCCTGTAGTTTGCGGACACGAATTAGAAATGTTTGCCACAGTTTTACCCGATTGTCAAGTCGAGCGTACCCACTGGATTATTGACGGCGAACACCGTTGTGGTTATTTAGTCAGAGCTAGAGGTTAGGGGTTAGAGGTAAGTCGTAGGGACGGGTTTATCTAAAATCTTCGTCGGCATCAGAGTTGTCTGGTGAACCCGCCAGTACAAAAGTTAAAAGTCAAAAATAAAAATCTATTACCAACTACCTATTACCAATTACCCATTACCAAACTAGTTTTATGAATCTAGACCAACAACCTTCAATGCAATTTCTCTCGGCGGAAGAGTCAGCCAAGGTAGATGCAGCCTTGCTTTCTTCTCCAGAAAAGTTTTTAACCAGACTGACAGTTTCATCGCTACGGCTGTTGAAACATATAGCCGAAGACTACGGCGTAAAGATGGAAGATTTAACCGCAGAGCAAGTGGTAGCCTGGTTTGAGAAAGATGGCAAGATTAGACGCGAACAAGGACTTGAGGCGGCTTTTCTGAAATGGTAGCTATTCAGTTATCGGTTATCAGTTATCAGTGGAGAGTGGTGCGCGACAAATGACGAATGACGAATGATCAATAACTCTTTTACCCTTGAGACACAGCGGTCGCATTGACATCTATATTGCGATCGAATATGATTCGCGGTCGGAATAGAATTTTCAAAATCAGTAAAATCGATTTAAATTCCCCTGGCGTGTTGTGGCGCTTCCATTGTCCAGGGCGACAAAATAACATTTCCACTAAGCAGCGATGTTGACTGAGACTGAGTTGCTGAAACACAATCCTGACTGTAGGAAATTCATTTTGAAATCCAGTCCGAATCACTTGACCAGTTAATTCTACTCCTTCCTCCATAATTTCTAACGTGACTGGCTGCATTTCTGCTGCTGAAATTATTGCTTTTTGTGTCAAAGCAATTTCCGCGCCAACTTCAGAAATCATCGTCGTGACTCCCCAATAATTTTCCCCTTGAATATTGCACCTTACTGTTCGCCGAAGGGCAAACCAATCGTAAACATCTGGTTTGGGAGCGTCGAGCAGAATTAAAATTGCAATACCCAACATAATTAAGTTGTAGCCGCTCCATAGCCAACCCAAACCAATGCCTCTAATTTGTTGAGCAATCTCTAATGGTACTGTTGTTGCCCATTCTGCTTTCGCCATAGACATTCCTAAGTTGCGCCACAGACTGATAGCTGTGACACTAAACATAATAATTAAAGGTGAAGCTAGTTTCCAATTGAATGAAAAGCGATCGCGTTGTTGTCCTTTTGGAGTAACTTTAAATCCTTTGGCGAACGGTCTTAACATGACTTGAATTACTGTCAAAGCCAAGGGAAAGCATAGAACTAAAGAATATATATCTGATAGTAAAGCCGAGCGAGAGCGGTGATTCAACCAAGCAAATACTGAGAGTTGAACTAAATAGTAAGGCAAAAAGAAATATAACAATTCGGTTGCTGTTGCCCTGAGTGGAATCACTCCTAAAAATGAATAGGCAAGCGGCATAACTAAAAATCCAACACGGGAAATACTAGTGAACCAATGCAATAATCCTTCTAAATGTGCAATTCTTTGTAAAGGTCGCAATCCTTTGATAGTTAAAGGGTTTGCGTCGATAAAAAATGCTTGTAACGTCCCTTGCGCCCATCTGATCCGCTGTGTAGCATGAGCGGCGATGTTTTCGGCTGCTAAACCTGCACTGAGTTTTTCATCTAAATAAATTAATCGATAACCCTGCGCCGATAAACGAATTCCAGTAAAGTAATCTTCACTCAAAGAATCTGTGACAAAACCGCCAGCAGCTTGTAGTGCTTTGCGTCTGACGACAAAAGAAGTACCAGCACAAATGACGCTATCAGCTCCATCTCTAATGGGCTGAATTTGACGATAAAAAACTTCTTCTTCAGGAGTAACCGCATCTTCCAGCCCTAAATTACGGGCGATTGGATCGGCGTTATAAAAACTTTGAGGTGTTTGAACTAAAGCAATTTTTTCGTTTTGAAAAAAGCCAACAGTTCGATTTAGAAAATTTCTGGTTGGGACAAAATCTGCATCAAAAACAACGACTAACTCACCTTGCGTTTTGGCAATCGCGTGATTTAAATTACCTGCTTTAGCGTGCTTATTATCGGGACGAGTTAAGTATTTACAACCCAATTCTATAGCTAAATCTTTAACTTCTGCTCGGCTCGTATCATCAAGTAAGTAAATTTTTTTATGTGAATATTCCAGTGCTTGGCAACCGATAATAGTCCGTTTGAGGATAAAAGTAGGCTCGTTATAAGTAGGAATTAAAATATCAACATTCGGGGTAAAGCTACCGTCAAGCACGGCTACAGCAAAGCGGTCGGCTTCGCGGCTGCGGTCTTTGACATTCAACATTAAAAATAATTGAATTGTACTGCTAGTTAACACCAGAAATTCTAAGAACAATAATCCCAGACTAAACACACCATTGAGGGGAGTAGCAAGATTGAGCGTAGTTAGCGATCGCCAAATAATATAACGAATAGTCAAAAGCAGTAATATTGCTACTACAATTTGTCGCGACCATCGTTTCGGTTGGGGAGAAATTCGCATGACTAGCATCACAATTAGTAGTAAAACAATTGTGGGAGCTAGTAAATATCCTCCTGACAACATTGGTACTTCTAACCAGAAAGGAGGATTATTTTGAAAATTTTGTATTTGTAAAAAAATCGAATTAATTCTGCCTTCTCCGGCAAACCATCCCCCAACTATCAGGCTAGAAAATGCCACGATACTCAGCATAACTAGCGTAGCGAGACGCGATCGCCTCACGCGCCTGAGTTCTCTCTGCTCTATCCCCTGACTTTTAATCTGAGAAACTGTCATTCCTACTACCCAATAATTTTCCTAACAAATACACTGGATTTTTGTTAGCAATCCATGTTAGGTAACACAATTGTAAAATAATTATAATTTTTATTATCGTTTATTATGTCAACTTTTAGCTAGTAGTTGAAATTTTGTTTGCTCCTAACTGTCCCAATAGAAATCTGCCAGCAATAGCGTGATGTATTGCTGTAGAAGCAGACTAAAACAGATATTCAGATAGTTCTATGACCGTAGAGCAATAGCTGAAGTTCCCCCACGGGTAGAGTATATTGTCCGATCTCCCTACATACGTCACACAGCAGTAGCAAATTACGCTGCATCAAGAATCATCTCAAACTTGATTACAATCAAGGATTGGCTTGAGTAATGGGAGTATACTCCAACCCACATACATTTGAGCGACAGTGGAAGTTTTGCACGCGATCGTATGACTGCTTTCAACTTCGATATTTTGCCTGCTAACCTCACAAATGCAATGACTTACCAGGATCTAGCGGCTGGAGAAATTCTTTTTCATCAAAACGATCCAGCAACAGCTATTTTTGCGGTTGAGTCTGGGCGAGTTAGTTTGATCCACTACACTGAAGCAGGAAAGACTGTCAATCACTATTCCGTGATGACTGGAGAGTACTTTGCTGAAGTTGCCCTGTTTAATGAAATTTATGTTTGTACAGTAATTGCTGAAATTCCCTCGCGGATCGTCTCTTTTCCAAAGCAAGTGTTCTTAACCGCGCTAGCGCAAGATCCAGATCTATCAACAGCTTTTATCGAGCAGCTAGCACGCCGATTGCACTATACAAAATTATTGTTGGAACTGCGAGGAATTCGTTCTGCCCGCGAACGAGTATTGCATTACCTGCGCGTCATGACTCCTCCCAACAAAAAAACGGTCAGTTTAAACCGTCCTTTAAAACAAATTGCTGGAGATATCGGCATTAGCCCTGAAGTTTTCTCTCGGACGCTGACGCAACTACAAAATGAGCGGTTAATTACTCGTGTGAGGAGAAGAATTACTTTAAATGACTGAGTGAAAGTCAAATGTTAAAAATCAAAAGTCAAAATTGATAACTCAGGGTTTGATGCTCGCTACGGAGAAGTTTTTAACTATAGAGATTATAAAAACTTAAGGTGCGATCGCCTACTATGCTCCTAAGGCTCCCTATTTTAAATTCAAACAAAAATTTGTAGTTATGTTTTAATCTTATTTTTTAGATCGTGTAACTAAATATATTAACGTGTAAATTTTAACACAAGAATTGATTCTAATCATTTTCTCCAAATCGCGATCGCGCTAGGCTCTCTCCTGACGAATTTTACCGCAGTTGTGGATTGAGAAAAATCGTCTATGACAGAATTCAACCCTTTTATTTTCGATCCCTCCCACGAGAGCTACATAGGTACTCGACTTCTCCCTTACTTTCCCTTCCAAACAAGCCACGACATAGGATGGAGCGGAGTTCGCGTCGATCGTCACCGACAGCCGCCTTGGGAGGCGATAGAGCATTCTCTGAGCCACCATTCCATCGTAATTCATCACTGCCAGCAGCCAATGCAAGCAGAACGGATGCTGGACGGAAGAACGCGGAACGAGCAAGTCATCGACGGGTATGTTGAGATTACTCCGGCAAAAGTGCCACAAAAAGCAGCTTGGAGGCAGCAAATTGAATTTACCTTGCTTTTTCTCGATCCTGCATACGTAGCTCAAATTGCCCATGAATCTGTTAATAGCGATCGCATCGAACTCGTACCACATTTTGCCACGTCCGATCCGCTCGTCCACCAAATCGGTTTGGCACTCAAAGCAGAACTCGAAGTAGGTGAATCGAGCAGTCTACTTTATGTCGAGTCAGCAGCAACAATGCTTGCCGCTCATCTACTCAGACACTATTCGGCACAAAAACATAGTTTGTACAAACAAGGTACGCTATCTCGCCGCAGATTCCAACCAGTCATCGATTACATGCACTCGCACCTAGAGCAAAATGTGAGTCTAGCCGAACTAGCTGCTGTGGTACAAATGAGTACCTTTTACTTTGCGCGATCGTTCAAGCAAGCCTTCGGAGTCACACCTTATCAATATTTACTCCAATGCCGGATTGAGAAAGCAAAACAACTGTTGCACTGGCAAGATTTATCGATTGCAGTCATCTCTCGACAAGTCGGATTTCACGATCAAAGCTGCTTCACGGCTAAATTCCGTCATATTGTGGGAGTCACACCTAAAAAATACAGAGCAGGGTTGTAATGGCAAGATTTCCATAATTTAGGGCAAGAATTCACAAGACAGCAGTTAGCCAAATTCTTTATTTTTCTAATCGTTACTCAAAAAGAAATACCAATGAACGAGCTGAAAGATAAAGTTGCTTTGGTTACAGGTGGTAGTACGGGAATTGGTCAAGCAACCGCGATCGCATTTGCTCAAGCTGGAGCCAAAGTTGCGATCGCCAGTCGCACTCCAGCAGCAGGAGAGAAAACGGTTAGCCAAATTAAAGCAGCTGGTGGTGATGCTGTCTTTATCAAAACTGACGTGACGCAAGCTAGTGAAGTTGAGGCATTAGTGGATAAGACTGTATCGATTTACGGTCGATTAGATTGCGCCTTCAACAATGCAGGCATCGAAGGAAAACTGGGTGCGATCGTTGATGAAACAGAAGACAATTGGCACAGCGTGATTGATGCCAATATGAAAAGCGTTTGGCTGTCGATGAAATACGAGATTGCCCACATGTTGAAAAACGGCGGCGGAGCAATTGTCAACAATGCTTCGGTGGTAGGACTAATTGCCATGCCCAATGTCGCTACTTATACAGCTAGCAAGCATGGTGTAGTAGGACTAACCAAAGCTGCGGCGCTGGAATGTGCTAGAGCTGGAATTCGAGTCAACGCCGTGGCTCCAGCTGTGATTCACACTCCTATGCTCGATCGCTTTGTCGGCGGAAGTCAAGAAGCGATCGCGGCTTTTGGCGATCGACACCCAATCGGACGAGTCGGTAGACCTGAAGAAATCGCTGCTGCGGTACTTTGGTTGACCTCCAATGCAGCTTCTTTTGTTACCGGACACACTTTAGCTGTGGATGGTGGCTACACCGTGCAGTAAGGGCGCTCGCACTTGAAGTGACCTACAAATTTTACTTCTTCGATCTGTTCTCGCTGGATCTGATGATATCTAGCGAGCGATCGCTTTGCAAAATTTTAGTTGCCTGAAAAAAATTTTAGTTGAAGGATGTGACGTGATGTATACAAATCGGTGGTTACACTCTGCCTTGAAAGTGGTACAAACAATTTCCACAACAATAGCTGCAACCCTTGTTTTACCTCTAGCAGCTTTGGCAGAGTCTGGACCTGGACCTGGACCCCTCGGATCTGGACCTGGATGCAATTTTTTCCCTGCATCGGCATCGATAGGTACTCGTGTTGACCAAACTTATTTTGGACCTCCTCCAACCGATCCCAGCCTGGTTGGTCCAGTGCAAACACTGCGATCGGGAACGGTTAGTTTCGATCGCAATTCTTTTCCTGGTACTGTGACTCTACCCTTGTATAAAGGTTATTTAAAATCGGGCGAAACTGTTTGGTACGTCATCACCGACACAGACGACGAGGCAAATGCTGAAGCACTCGGTTTTAACTTTTCGTCCAAACTATCCTACTCAACTCCAGGGGCGCGGACTGGCAACTTCAACTCTCAGGGAGAAATTATTTTCGACCAGGGGAAAGTTGATTTCAGCCCAGAAAGACAAGTACAGCCAGGGTCTAAAGAACGTCCTTTCCCAGTCGCTAGCGCCCAACCTGGCTCGGTTGGAGACAAGGATTACAGTCCTTTAGTGAGAATACTTAACTCTGGGGGTCGGGTCTACAATGCACCGATAGTTGCTTTTAACGTGCCTGCCGATAAGATTAATTTTCCTCAAGGCAACCCCAACTACAAGCTAGTACACGATGAAGTTGTGGCGATCGATACTGAGAAAATGACTGTCACTTTAAACTTGGTCAACGGTTTCAGTTTCGGTCGTCCGGTGTGGTACGTTTCAATGGATTCCAGCGATCCAACGGTGGCTGCAATTGAAGGTGCAACTTCTGCCCCTGCTTTACAGAAGATAGAAGTAGGTGGTGACGATAGTTTTAGTAGTGCTGTCGAGCGGATTTTTATTGCCATAAATGGACCGTCGCAAAATGGTTGTAAGAATCCACAACGCCAAGGGCTGTACGCGGCTTTAACTGACGGTTATCGCCCTAATAACGTTTTAGGAGGTATCCCGACGATCGCGAATGACTATAGCCCACTTTGGGATATCAACCTTTACGAGTGGACGCAGGATGCAGTAAACAACGGCGATCGCACCCAGCTACGAGAAGAATTCCACATCCTGGGTCTAGTTGAATCTGGTTTCCTCACTGGTCCTAATGGTTCCGAGTTTGGCTCGACAGGCATCATCAACAACTGCCCGATCGTATTTCGCCTATTGTAATTTCTCGACGCACGAACTCAAAGCCGAATTAAGAGCTAATTCTTACGTTGTTCTCAGGAAAAACTCATAAATTCATCAGTCGTAACTTAGGTAAGCGATAGATGCTGAAATTGTCGAATTGTTGTTTATTCTCAAATTCTTAGGAGTGAATCAAGTGAAACTCACGTCTGTTTTAGCTGGCTTTGCTTTATTCGGATTAGTAGCAGTTGCAGAAGTGCCGCTGAGAGCGATCGATCCTCAGTTAGGTCAAGCATCTGCCCAAGAGATGCAAATGAAAGGTCCAACTGATATACCGATCCAAAAGAAAATTGAATTAATTACCGCACACAAGGGACAGTTAGGTGGTGGTGACGAACTACGACGCTATTTCTTTGGCGATCTGCTGCCAGTAGCGGTGCAGCCTGGTGGTGCGGGTATGGTCGTACTACTTTATAACAAAGCTAACGATTATACATTTGCTTACTGTGCTACCTACGATGTGGTCGTGGCATTGAGAAAAGGCAGAGTGACGAAGTTTGAGCCGAGTGAAGTGAAGTAATAGTCAAGTCATTCTAGTCGCGATCGCATGAGGAAAAGCTTTGTTACAGATTGGGATATGCCGATTATTACTTTTTAAAGTTAAGCCACAGATTTATCTATGGCTAGCTATTTCTATTTTTGGTGCAGCTAACTCAGTCACGCGCAAGCTGACCGAAATTGGTGCGAGACATTTTCAGGGCGATCGCAATCCCATTTCTCTGTGCAATGTTTTATTTGTTGGCAATCTCTGCGCTTTGTTGGTACTGCTAATTATTTATCGACGGCAAATACAACCAGCTATGTTAAAGCGACTTTCTCGACGAGAGTGGTTGGGATTGATAGTCGTATCAACTTTAGCAGGAGCGATCGCGCCGAGTTTAATTTTTCAGGCACTAGCTGTTACTAATGTCAATACTGTAGTGTTTTTGGGAAGATTAGAGCCACCCTTAACTTTGCTATTGTCTGTCTGGCTATTGTCTGAAAGAGTTAATTTTTGGGAAATTTTGGGTGCATCTATTGCCTTTACGGGAGTAATTTCGATTATTTTTTTGTTTCCAATTCTACAAGGAGTAAATAATATAAGCTTAATGCTAGGCATGGGTGAAATTTTCACTATTGCTGCTGCCATAGCTTTAGCAACAGCCACAATTCTTGGTAAGCTAACCCTCTCTCGGGTTTCTTTAGGAATTTACAGCATTTTTCGCACCGCTTGGGGAACAGTTATTTTCTTTTTCGCTGCTTTACTACTCTACGGCAGGGGACATTTTATGGATGTATTTTCTCCTTTCTTGTGGGAATGGATGTTAGTTTATGGTTCTATTATTGTCGTACTCGGTCAGACTTTCTGGATGACTGGTTTAAGAGCTACTTCTATATCTGAAGCTTCTTTAGTTAGCTCTTTTACTCCCATTGCAGGGATTCTCGCAGCTTATTTCATTTTAGGAGAAGTTCCAACACTGGCGCAGTATATAGGTGGCAGTGTCATAGTTATTGGAGTTTTTCTGAGTCAAATCGGCATCCGGCAAAAAGCATCAATTCGTGCTGCTACACGGAACGCTTCGATTCAAAAACAGCAAGAAATCGAAAGTAATATGGGATTTAAAGGGATATAAGTCAATGCTGGCTGAGAACGTCGAATTCTTGAAGCGATCGCATAACTGAGGGGGTGGTAACTAGCAATTATCTGCGTACTTCTGATTTAGAGAAGGTTGTTGTAAATTTAACTCATTGCCTGTTTGCCACCAGCATCCAGATAAATTGAAATTTACGTAATTTAGTGGACTAGCAGATTAAACCCATTATTGTTGCAGAGGTTTTGTATGGTAGACTTACTCGATGCTTGGAGACTTTTGCATCCCGCGATCGCCGTTACTTTCATCTTCCCTTTGATTGGGATCGTGGCTAACTTCGCATGGCAGACGCGCCAGCGCCGATTGCAAGCTAAAGGGGGTGAGAAAAGTAAAATTCCCCCGACAGTTGGCGTGGAACATAATAAATTTGGCAAGTGGTTGGCTGGAGGCGTAGTAGGATTAGCACTTGTAGGGCTTGCCCGTCCCATTTTTTACCACATTGCAACTAACCAAGTCTGGAGTAAAAACCCTTTTCAAGTTATCTTTATCACCTTGATGTTTGGTGCAACCATCGCCTCTTTGGTGTTGCTTTATCAAGCCAAACAAAAACTTTGGCGGGGAGTGTTTGCCACTTTGACAGGAATGGGTTTAGTGATTCTGGGTTTCCAAGAAGGTGTCTTCCGTCGCGATAACGAATGGTTTGTATCTCATTTCTATATCGGATTGACGGCAGCAATGCTGATGATTTTTTCCTTAGCGATTATGCAAGATATCTATCAGGATCGCTCCCATCGCTGGCGGATCGTCCATGCTATTTTAAATTCGCTCGCGCTATTACTCTTTATCGGACAGGGGATGACTGGGACGCGAGACTTGCTAGAAATTCCTTTACACTGGCAAGAACCATTCATCTACAAGTGTGATTTTAATCAAAAGACTTGTCCTACCCCAACTTCTGTGACTGGTGAGTGGCGCATTGCAAAAGAGTAGAGAATAGATTGACGTTTTATTCAGTTGTATCGCGATCGAGAGCGTGTTGCCTGAGTTCGCTCAGAGAAACGTATTCTAGTGCCGATGCGTGAGTTGACTGTAAAATTATTGGCGGTGCGACACCAGCATCTAGAGCTTCTTGCCAACGAGAAGCGCACAAGCACCAGCGATCGCCTGGTTTTAAGCCAGGAAAGTTAAACTCAGGTACGGGTGTGCTGAGATCGTTTCCCCGCGACTTGGTAAAATTCAAGAAATCTGCCGTTAGTTCTGCGCAAACGACATGCGCTCCATAATCGCCTGCACCAGTATTACATTTACCGTCGCGGTAATACCCAGTCATAGGAGCGCTGCAACAAGTTTTCAGTTCGCTACCGAGAACATTTCTAGCCTGTGCCACGATCGTCATCTCTCCAAAAGTCTCTCTTTATTTGCTTTATAAAGATCTCCTATTTTAAGACAAATGCTCGATCGCTGGCTCTTTTCATAATCTACACGCACGCAACAACTTCTTGATAACTACCCGATTTAACGACTCGACCTTTTTCAATCGAGTAGACGCGATCGCAATGTTCGAGAGTAGAAAGACGGTGAGCTATGATAATCATGGTTTTAGTCCCGCTGAGAGAGCGAATAGCCTCGCTGACAAGACTTTCAGTTTCGTTATCCAGTGCAGCAGTCGCTTCATCTAGCACCAAAATCTCCCGTTCGTGATAGAGGACGCGAGCAATTCCGATTCGCTGGCGTTGTCCTCCCGAGAGGCGTACTCCCCGTTCGCCAACAACTGTATTGATTCCATCGGGAAGTTGCTCGATCAATTCCTCTAACTGAGCCGACTGAATGGCTTTCTCTAATCTTGGCTTGTCAATCAGATCGTCTGGAACACCAAAAGTAATATTTTTCTCAATTGTGTCGTCTATCAGAAAAATAGATTGCGGAATGTAGCCAATTAAATTTTGCCAGGAGCGCAGATCGTTGTAAATTGTTTTACCATCAACTCTAATATTTCCTGTTTCCGGTGCTAAAAGTCCCAAGATGACATCAATTAATGTTGTCTTACCTGCTCCAGATTTACCAATTATCCCAATAGACTGACCTTTCTTGATGTGTAAAGAAATTTCTTTGAGATTGGTTTCTGTGGCGCTAGGATAGCGATAAGTAATTTTGTCTAAAATAATTTCTTGCTCGAATGGCAGACAGCATTTGCTATAGCTTTTTGAATCAAATAACTTACGTAAGCTTCGCTCGTCTAGTATTTTTTGACCCCGCTCGACTTCTAGATTTTCTATTTCTTTTAAATCGTAATAAACTTTATCAACTGAATAAGTACTATTTCTCATGATGCCAAAAGCATAGATTGTATTACTTACTGATGGCAGCAGGCGAATTGAAGCCATTGCAAACACACCCAAAACAGAAGTTAAGTTTTCTGCATTCTGATTAGATAGTAAAAATATAATTGTAAATCCAACTAAAAAAGTTACTAGAATAGCTTCTAGTAAGATACGCGGTAAAATTGAGAATGCTTGAAAGGAGCTAAGTGCAAAAGCAAATTTATCAATCTGGGCTTTCATTTGATTCTCAAAATAAGATTCACAGCCAATAATGCGTGTCTCTTTCAGTCCTCCTAGTCCATGATTGATAATCCGAATCATTTCTGTATTAGATTCCGAAGCTTCTTGTCCCCATTGCGAAATTTTATATCTAAAAAAGTAAATTAACCCAAAGGCTGGTAAAAGAATTGCTGCTACGCTTAGTGTTGCTATTAAGTTCGTTTTTGATAGCAAAAAAATCAAAGCCAATATCACTGTGATATTGGCTAAAGATGTAAGGAAAGGCAGCATAAAATGAGTGCAGAATTTATCGGTTTCGTTGACAACATTCTGAATTAATAAGGCTGAATTGCGATTCAAATGAAAAGTGTAGGGTGCTGCTAAATAGGAGTGGAGTAACTTGGCTGAGAGTTCACCTTGCTGCTTGAAGGAAAATTTGAACACATACTTCTGACCGTAAAAGCTTAGGACAGACTTGAAGTATAAAATTCCGATAGTTGCTGCACTCAGTAAATATAAAAATTGTTTGTCGTTTTGAAATCCAGACTGAGTATAAAACCAATGCAGCCAGGAATTTTGATAGATTGCCTGCGGATTACTTGCCAAGGCAATAAATGGTCCAACTAGTCCAATTCCTATTGCTTCCATCAGAGAAGTCAAGAGAAAGAAGAATATTAGGAAAAATAGTTGTCTTCTCTTGCCTGCAAGGATATAAAAAAACTTAGATAAGTAGCCGATCATGTAGAGATAAGTTAGCTATAGTCAGCCACAATCGTAGTTTAAGTAAGTTAAAAAGGCTACTCAACAATTTGTAATTTTACTCAATCTTTAAATTTTGTTTGGTTTATGTAAAAACAAATATATCAAAATAGTGAGTTTACGTAAAAATGCTTAAATATGCCGAAAAGTCACTTTACTGTTATACCGAGATTTTAGGCGATCGCTACTTAGACTCCACAGGGGTTCGTGGGATAAGATATGAGAGATGCGATCGCTCAATAATTAACTATTTACCGTTTCTGCCGCTGGTAATAGCAATTTTCAATTGGATGGGTGACATTTGTAGGGGCGCACAGCTGTGCGCCCCTACAGATCGTGTGTTTTCCTTGATTGAAAACCGCTATAACTACGGTTGTGGCAAATCTGTCAAGTTGGCATAGGTAGGAAAAGCAGACCGCAGAGAGAGGAAATAAAGCCGAAAATCCGATAAGTTTAGAGCTTTGTGCTTAAATTTTTCCTCAAATTCACTATGGCTTTCGATTATGACTTGTTTATCATTGGCGCTGGTCCTGGGGGAGTAGCCGCTGCAAGACAAGCTAAAACTTACGATGTCCGCGTTGGAATTGCCGAACGAGAGGCAGTTGGTGGTACTTGTGTCAATCGTGGTTGTATCCCTAAAAAGTTTATCGTCTACGCTGCTGATTTTGCCTTACACGATCGCGCAGCTGCAAGTTACGGCTGGAGTAAATGCGATCGTCAGTTTGACTGGTCGTATTTTATCGCCTCCGTCCATCAACAAATCGAACAGCGCCGCCAATCTTTTTTTAAAAAGTTTCAACAGGCGGGCATTGATGTCATTCGGGGTCAAGCAACTTTTATCGATCCACACACCGTAGAAATCGACGGACGCAAAGTCACGGCTGACAAAATTATCATTGCTGTGGGTGGCAAATCCATTAAACCATCAAAAATTCTAGGGATAGAATATGCAATTACATCCCGTCAAATGCTTGAACTTCCCCAACTACCGCAACGTTTAGCAATTGTTGGTGGCGGCTATATTGGCGTAGAATTCTCTAGCATGATGAATGCTTTCGGCGTTGAAGTGACATTAATGGATCGCGATGAAACAATTTTATCGGGATTTGATGACGATGTTCGTACTGCCGTACAGCAGGGGTTGAGTCAAAGAGGAATTGAATTTCTCGGCAACACAACGGCAAAAGAAATCAAACAAGATGCTACAGGATTGCAGGTTGTTTTAGAAGGCAACGATCCTCAGACGATCGCAGCCGACACCGTACTCTTTGCCACAGGTAGAAGCCCCAACACTGAAAATCTAGGTTTAGAAAATGCTGGGGTAGAATTGGATGAAAAAGGCGCGATCGCGGTTGATGCTTATAGTCGCACGAACCAAGCGCATATCTTTGCTGTAGGTGATTGTACCAATCGCAAGCAATTGACTCCAGTTGCCCGAACAGAAGGTCGGGCAGTAGCGCGAACAATTTTTGACAAGCAATCGCCACAAATTGATTACACTCTCGTTCCTACCGCTGTCGTTGCCCGTCCTGAAGCTGCTGCTGTAGGATTGACAGAAGCGCAAGCACGGGAAAAATTCGGCGATGCCGTGCAATGCTACCGCACCCAATTTGAACCCCTGTTTTACAGCATGACAGATCGCTCCGAGCAAGCGATGATGAAATTAGTAGTAGATCGGCGCAGCGATCGCGTGTTAGGCGCTCATATGGTAGGCGAAAATGCTGCTGAGATTATTCAAAGTCTGGCAGTTGCGATCCAAAAAGGCATTGCTAAACAAGATATTGACGCAAACCTTGGCATCCATCCAACCACCGGAGAGGAATTCTTCTTGTTAGATTAAATTTAAACCCGTACAGTACGCCTGTTAAATCCCCTCCTATTCCAACATATCTCACCACAAACTTGAAGATCGCGACCAAATCAGTTGATAGGTGATAGATAATTTTTCTACCAACTGCCAACTACCAACTACCAACTACCATAGGAACATATTGACTCATGACATTCGACTACGATTTATTTGTTATTGGCGCTGGATCTGGAGGGCTAGCAGCTTCTAAACGGGCAGCTAGCTACGGTGCAAAAGTAGCGATCGCAGAAGAAAGTCTCGTTGGTGGTACTTGTGTCGTCCGAGGCTGTATTCCGAAAAAACTCATGGTTTACGGTTCTCGCTTTCCGGCTTTGTTTCACGATGCTGCGGGTTATGGCTGGCACGTTGGCGAGACGAGTTTAGATTGGCAACACTTCATCACTGTTATTGATAACGAAGTGAACCGTCTTTCTCAGTTGCATATCAACTTTTTAGCAAAAGCTGGAGTCGAGTTAATTCCCAGTCGCGCCGCTTTGATAGATCCCCACACGATCGAAGTAGATGGGCGCAAAGTCACGGCTGAAAAAATCTTAATTGCCGTTGGCGGTCGTCCGATTAAACCAGACATTCCGGGTATGGAACATGTCATTACCTCGAATGAAATGTTTCACCTGCCCGAAAAACCCAAACACATAGCGATTATTGGAGCTGGTTACATTGGGGTGGAATTTGCCTGTATTATGCGCGGTCTGGGTTGCGAAGTTACCCAAATTATTCGCAAAGATTTGATTTTACGAGGATTCGATCGCGACATCCGTAATGAAATTCAGCAAGGCATGATTCATCACGGAATTCAAGTCATCACTGATAATGTTGTCAAGGCGATCGATCGCGTCCCCAAAGGATTAAAGCTAACACTCTCTGACCAAGATCGAGAACCAGTTGTTGCCGATGTGGTTTTAGCTGCAACTGGTCGTACTCCTTATGTTGAAGGACTTGGCTTAGAAAATGCAGGTATAGATTTAGTTCCCAGTTCCCTAGAAGGTCCAGGCTACAGTACCACTAAGGCGATCGCGGTGAACGAATTTAGTCAAACTTCACAGCCACACATCTTTGCTGTCGGTGATTGTACCGACCGGATTAACCTCACTCCTGTCGCCATTGGTGAAGGTCGTGCTTTCGCGGATACAGAATTTGGTAATCTACGCCGCGCTTTTAACCATGAAATCGTCGCTTCAGCCGTATTTTCTACTCCCGAAGCCGCCACTGTCGGCATGACAGAAGATGACGCGATCGCCCAACTGAGTGAAGATGGAGTCAAAATCTATCGCGCCCGTTTTCGTCCCCTATTTCACAGCTTGACTGGTGCTGCTGATAAGACGCTGATGAAATTAGTTGTCGATGCTCAGACCGAACGAGTCTTGGGAGCGCATATGGTAGGAGAATACTCGGCGGAAATTATTCAAGGAGTGGCGATCGCCGTAACTATGGGCGCAACCAAAAAAGATTTCGATGCTACTGTTGGCATTCATCCTTCTACCGCTGAAGAATTCGTCACTATGCGTTGATGGTAAGACTACTCCCTGTTTCCGTCGAATTCATTTCTACTTTTATGCACAGCTAGTCACATTACGGCTAGCTTGTTTTTTTTGCCATATTATTGTGGACAATCTGCGTAAGCCTGCCAAGCGCGATCGCAAATATCAATAATTTCACGGATATTTTCGACAACTACAGTTGTTATAAATGGCTTGTACTATTTTTAGATAAAAGTTTTAGCTCTTTTTATCTAGCAGCATTCATAGCAGTGAAGATGTAAATAACATCACAAGACTTGGCAAGGGTGGGAATCAAATCGAGAACAGCCAATTATGGAAATTACCGGACAATTATTAGAATTTTCCTTACTGAATATTTTTCATTTCATCGAGCAATTTCACCAAACGGGCTTGCTCTCGCTTCAGCCTGAACCAAGTGACGACTCTCAACTAGGAAAAAGCTGCTATCTCTGGTTTCAAGCAGGTGGTATTGTTGCAATAGTCGAGCAACTCGATAACCAGCACTTGCTCTCAATGATCGATAAGCGGGGCTGGATTGCACCAGAATTACTCAATATCTTGTCTGAGCCAAATGGCATAGAACATCCTCTGGGAGTTGAGTTGAAAACAAATGGACAGTTGAATGCCGAACAATTACAGGTTTTGTTTCACGCTCAAGTCATTCAGCCTGTCTGCGCTTTATTTAAATTATCGCGGGGTCATTTTAGCTTTAATTCGCAAGCGACTTTACCGAAAATCGAAATGACGGGTTTGAGCTTACCAGTAGCAGAGGCAACTTTATTAGGTTTGCGGGTATTGCGAGACTGGAAGCCATTTACGGCAAAACTGCCAACCCCATCTGACATTTTAAATAAGAATGTTGTTGCTAAGCCACGATTCCAACTCGATGCCCAAGAAAGGCAAGTATGGGAACTCGTTAATGGTAAAACTTCAATTGAAGCGATCGCCAAGCAGTTGCAACAACCATTGGAATCCATCCAACAAATCGCTTTTCGGATGAAGGTCGTTGGGTTATTAGGCTCTGTCTCTACCTCTCTCATGTCTGGGGAGACAACTGAAGAAACAGTGATTGAGAGCGGTGTAGGAGCGAATGGTGCTGCGGTAGCTAATCCTTCGCTAGTCAAGAATTTAGTCAACTTACTCAATACTAAAATTGTCTGATGCTGGTTCAACATGCATTTGTCAAGATGAATTTATTAACGTTAAAGCGTTACATTTATGGGTAAGAAGATTCATGTTTTGTTAGTTATCTGCGAACAGCATATTAACTGTCAACTGTCAACCGCTTGAACAACAAATTGACACTTGAGCAGCAAATTCATTTATTTACATGGTTTTGCCTCTAGCCCTCAGTCGGCTAAGGCTGTCTATCTATGCGATCGCTTTGCCCAAATCGGTCTATCTTTATGCGTTCCCGATCTCAATCAGGGCGATTTTTCACATTTAACAATCACGCGGCAGTTACATCAAGTTGTTACTCTGTTACCACCACTTCCTACATCTGTCACAGTTGTTGGTTCTAGTTTAGGTGGGCTAACCGCAGCTTGGTTGGGGCAGAATTACCAGCAAATTCAACGGTTAGTATTACTCGCACCTGCATTTGAATTTCTCACCCACTGGCTGCCGCGATTAGGCACGGCACAGCTTCAGCAATGGCGGACAGATAGGTATCTACAGACCTATCATTACGGCGAAAACTGCTTGCTACCCCTAGATTATAATTTCGTCCTCGATGCCACGCAGTATCGAGAAACAGAAATATCCCGCCCTCTCCCCACTCTCATTCTTCACGGAATTCACGATGAAGTGATTCCAGTGCAATCCAGCCGCAATTTTGCGCGTCACCGCCCTTGGGTACAATTAATTGAGCTAGATAGCGACCACGCTTTAGCTAATGTCCTGCCTGAGATTTGGGATATAATTAAAGCTTTCTGTCAGTTATCAGGCAAGTAATGCTGCCATTCATCCGCTCAGACCTGGCTCGGTTCACAGCTTACAAACCCCATCCCAATAGTCCATCTGGAAAAGCTGTTGAGTCGTCAATTGCGCTCGATCGCTTAGATACAAATGAAAGTCCGTTCGATCTACCCCAGGAGTTGAAAGAAAAGCTTGCCTGGATGTATCAGCACGCACTAGAGAGCAACCGCTATCCTGATGGGGAACACGCTCAGCTCAAAAGCGCGATCGCCCAATATGTCAATGAGTCAGCGGTACTAGCTGATGCTGGTTTTACCAGCGCCAATATTTCTGTCGGTAATGGTTCGGACGAACTGATTCGTTCTTTGTTAATTGCAACTTGCTTGCAGGGAGAAGGAGCGATTTTAGTTGCCAATCCTACGTTTTCGATGTATGGAATTTTAGCTCAAACTTTGGGTATTCCCGCGATCGCTGTGGCGCGAAACCCCGACAACTTCGAGATCGATCTAACTGCGGCAAAATTGGCGATCGCGAACGAGCAAAATCCTCCCATCCGCGTTGTGTTTGTCGTCCATCCCAATTCACCTACAGCTAATGCTTTAACTACAGCGGAATTGGAGTGGTTGCGTAGCTTACCACAGGAGATTTTAGTCGTCATTGACGAAGCTTATTTCGAGTTTAGTCAAACAACTGTTGCCAGCGAATTATTGCACCGCTCGAATTGGATTGTACTGCGGACATTTTCCAAAGCTTTTCGCTTGGCAGCACATCGGGTAGGCTATGCGATCGGGCATCCAGAATTAATTATGACTTTGGAAAAAATTCGTCTCCCTTATAATTTACCTACATATTCTCAAGCAGCAGCCGCGATTGCTCTTCAGTATCGTCACACCTTATTGAGCGCAATTCCCCAAATTTTATCTGAAAGAAGCAAGCTAATGCAGGTTTTAACCGCTTGCCCTCAGTTCAAAGTCTATCCAAGTATGGCTAATTTTATTTTTATTCAGTTACAGCAGGATGCGATCGCCCTAGAAAGCGATTCCCTTAACAAGTTACATCAACAGTTACAAGCTAGCGGTACGTTAGTCAGACAGATTAGCAACGGCTTGCGAATTACTATCGGCACACCAGAGGAAAATGCTCGTACTTTAGAGAGACTTTTATCAGTTCTGAGTGGCTGATGGAACCAGAATTGCTTCCTTGTCCCCCTTGTCTCCCTTGTCTCCCTTGTCTCCCTTGTCTTGTCTTAACCCCTCAACTGCGCATCCTAAATTCGGCGGCGCTCAATGCTACTCGGTCGGCGTACCATAGCAACAGTTTGGGGCAGAATGCCAACTAGCAGGGCAAAAGCCTCGTCTGAAACACGATTTACAGTTTCCGTGTCAAAATACTGTTCAAATTGTTCGAGAATTTTTTGCACTCGTTGCTGGGGAACTGTCTTCTCGGTAATTTGCTTCATCAACCGAATCCACTGCCGTCGGATTAAGTAAGCTTTCTGACAGTCTTCATGGGATTCAGGCGTAACTAAAGAAAGATTTCCGACTGGTATTGCTGCTTGACAATCGCGATCGTAAAAACCCCCCACTGCGGCTCCAGGTCCGGCAAATTCTGCATGAAAGCGCTTGATCACGATCAACCCATTTCTGCGGCGACTGTTGACCATCAGTACTTGCCCGTTGTGCAGCAGCTGTAGAATTTCTGAAGCATTCTGACTTTCGTTAATATGTGTCATGCTGCTAGAACCACAGGAATCGGTAATGCCGATACTGCTACAAGGGGTTTGGGCTAGTAGTAGAGCAGGTTGGTAATACGATTGGATTCTACTATCCATTTTTCCTACTCAAGATAAGTTTTCTGTGGGTTTGTAAGTATAAAGAGTAGCTAGGAGTTAAATCCAACTGCTTTGCCTTCCCTTCAATCTAAAACATGACGACAGAGCAAACAAAAACGCGATTTTTGTCTTTGGTTACCCATTTTGCTTCATATTCTATTTGATCTAGCAAAGGCTGATATAAAGTAACTATGAGGTAAGTTTAAAGCCTTAATAAAGATTAAATTCATAAATCTTATAGGCTGAGAAGAGGCTAATATCTATTTAAGCAATAATTAATACCGTATTGCTTGAATATTTTAACGTTTACTTAATTATTTGGCAGCAGTTACAATTTGTATCCTTTTTGCTAGCGGTGGGATCGATAGAGCGACCTGAAAGGGATAGACAGCTTTGCACCGCTCAAGGTCAGAGATCGTCATTCCAGTGTCAAGTTTTCGATCTAGCTGTCAGTACCAAAATCGCATTCAATTACTATTGCTGGATTTGAGGTGCTTGTGTAATAGCATCTGCCGAGGTTGTTTAAATAGCCAATGACTCCAACTTGTATCAATTTGTTCTAACTGATATCCCAATTTTAGATAGAGTTGTCGTGCTTGATGATTATTTTCTAAGACATGGAGAAATAGATCGTCAAAACCCCAAGATTTAGCAACTTGTTCGCAGCTAAGCAGTAATTTCCCGGCTATTCCTTGGCGGCGACGAGTTGTATGAACCGCTAGATTTGAAAGATAGGGATATTGATAGCCTTGGCGATAGGAAGTAAAGCTGCAAGTGGTTCCAAGCGGGATTGTACGTAATGCCAGTTCTACTGTTCCAGCTATACCCAACGTACTGTCATGGGAATACATACCTGTATTTTCGTTTTGTGCAGTTTTTTCCACTGCGACTAGACAGACGTGATGCGGGGCAGTAGCATGAATGCGATGGCGAATGTCTTCATAAATACCCACTCTCAACAACGGGTAAGTCCAACCAAAAAATCCTTCGCGAGAGTGAAAACTGTCTGCTAGAACTTCTGCCACACTTGACACATCTTCCAGTCTGGCAGGACGAACTTGCCAGTGGAAGTTGCGATCGCCTGGTTGCGATGTCGGCACTTGAAAATTAGATGGAGTCAAAGAGGAAGATTTTGAAACATATAAGCTGCCCACTGCCAAATATCCTAAACGATCGCTACAGCTAAGACCAGAATAGCTTATGGAAGACCGCTCGGAAATCAGAGGTCAGCACAAAAAGTCACGAGCGCTAGCCACTTCACCACTCCCTACTTCCCGATTGCTGAGTAACTGCGTGCAAACTCAATAAAATCTATGTTATTCTAATTGAGTTGTCCAGTAGCGACATCTTGTATCGTCAACGGCGTGCGGGCATAGTTTAGTGGTAAAACCATAGCCTTCCAAGCTATTGATGCGAGTTCGATTCTCGCTGCCCGCTTTTTGATTAAAACCCCTGAAATCGTTGAGCTTCAGGGGTTTTGCAGTTTCATGCTATTCGAGAAAATAGTACAAAAGTTCTAAATTCGTGTTAAAAATTGGGGTAAAGTTGGGGTAAATTATTGGCGTTGATACGCCAGCAACACGCTTGCTAGTGCAGATGAGAGCAAATCAAATCGTTCGTGGAGTATAAAAGCCCACAATGCTCGGAAAATACAATGCTCTTTGCTTACGGACAATTTACAACGTATCTATACAAACTACCTACTCGCGATCTCAGCAAAGCTAGTGAGATTAGAGATTATGCGCTCAAAACATTTCCGATTGAGCATATATTTATTGAACGTTTATGGCGCTCGCTCAAGTATGAATTAATTTACTTGTTGGATTTTCGTGATGGAAAACATTTAAAATTTGAGGTCAAAAAATGGTTTAATTTGTATAATGAACAAAGATTTTATCAAGCATTAGATTATCAAACTCCTAATACTGTTTATTGGAAAAGTTTGAAATCTCTTGAACTTGTTTGATGGAGCGAGTGCTTACCATTGGGTTAGAGCTTAACTATCCCCTCAAATTGTCTAACCATTGGGAGCCACTTCACTATTTGATGGGGTATTTCCTTTTTTTATTTTTCAACCTCTTGGGCTAGTTGTTGACGAGCCAGTATCGATAAATGTCAAATTGACTCCGAGCAAATGCTGTTTTTGACTGAAAACGGGAACGATGTAAATATCAAAGTAACTTGTACCTTTTGAAGTGTTCCACTCGATGTTTTTCAAAGTGACTCGACGACGATTCCGATAAAATGTTTGAAGCGAAGTCTGAGAACCCAGCAACTTTCCAGGTTTGAGTTCTTCAAAGGGACGATGCCAATCGTTTAAGGTTAATCCGAATAGGATATTTGCCTGGTTGTTGGAAGCGACTAGACAACCACGATTGTCTACTGCTAGTTGAGCCTCATGACTTGTTTCATAAGCAGTTTGCCAAAATTGAATTTGGCTGGTCGTTGTATCAATGACTTGCTCTTTACTAGATTTGGGGTTAATTAATAGGTGGTCATTCAGTTCCAGATTTAGCCCTTTTGCATAAACGTGATGCTTTAAACTGATAGACGTAAAAATTTGTCTGTGGTTGACTAATGTTTCTGAATTACCCAGGAAGAGAAAACCAGTGTTTTTCAGCGCAAAGTGGAAGCGAACAAAGATCGATGCTTGTGTCTCTGGGGTGAAATAGATTAGTACATTACGACACGATAAGAGATCGATTTTGGACATCGGCGCATTTTTAGCCAGGTTGTGATGACCGAAGACGATCTGGCGGCGCATTTGTCGGTGAAACACATAACTATCAGGAGTTGGCTCAAAGTATTTCTCCAGCAGTTGGGGAGGAATTGATGTAACTTGTTTGGAGTCATAAGTGGCAAGACGCGCTTGTCCAATCGCAGCTTCATCCACGTCTGTGGCATAAAATTGAACTCGCTGCAAACAAGCTTCGATCCCTAAAGCTTCGGCAAACAACATCAGTAGGCTATACACTTCCTGTCCAGCAGCACAACCCGCACTCCAAACTCGAATTGGTTCATCAGGCTGAACGCTGGCGATGATTTTGGGGATGATGTTGCTTGCTAAGTAGTCCCAAGCGTCGCGATCGCGAAAGAAACTAGTGACGTTAATCAGAACGGTATCTAACAGCGCCCTCCACTCAGAGTCGTGGCTTTGCAAATACTGTAAGTAATCTTGATAGCTACCAATGTTGATGCTCTGCATTCGCTGCCGAAATCGCCGCACCAAACTAGAGCGTTTATAGCCCGTCAAGTCACAGCCGCGATTGTGCTTGAGGTAGTCTAATAAGGCTTCAAATTCTGGCTCGGCTGGGAGCAGATTCATCGAAAGGTTTGAGATTTATCCTCCAACTTCAGCTTATAACAAAGAATTTATCACTCTTGTAAAATCGGTAGCTTGACGGTAAAGGTTGCGCCAAGCCCCGCTCCAGAACTTTCGGCATGGATCGTGCCATTGTGGAGTTCGACTAGGTGACGAGCGATCGCCAATCCCAGTCCCAATCCCTTAGCTGAATTTGCTCCTTCGGCTTGACGGAAGCGATCGAACACATGGGGAAGAAAATCAGTAGCAATGCCAATACCCGTGTCTGTAATCCCGATCTCGGCTACTTTTGATTCCCAACTCTCCTTCACTACCAATTGAACAGTGATGCTGCCTGATTCTGGAGTGAATTTAATGGCATTAGTCAGGAGATTACAGATAATTTGTTGCAGGCGATCGCGATCGCCCAAAACAGTAACACTCGGATTGCGGTCGGTTGGTTGCCACTGTAAATGAATGTCTTTGGCGATCGCAGCAGTCTTGACTGCTGCGATCGCGTTTTCAATTACCGATTGCAGTTCGACAGGCTGAAGACTCAAACGCACTTTACCTGCTGTAATGCGGGAAATATCCAGCAAGTCCTGAATCAGTTTGGCTTGCAGCGTGGCATTACGCTCGATCGTCTCTAGCGATTTCATTAACATAGATTGACTGGGTGGTGAGCCGCGCAACAACCGCGTCCAACCGAGAATGGCAACCAAGGGAGTATTTAGTTCGTGGGAAACGGTTGACAACAACTCATCTTTTCTACGGCTGGTGGTTCTTTCCTGGCGGAGTGCTTCTCCCCGTAGTTGCGCCATCTGGAGATGGGCATTCACGCGAGACACTAGTTCCTGAGCGGAAAAGGGTTTGATCAGGTAGTCATCCGCCCCCGCTTCTAGCCCTTCTACGATCGATTCTTCTCCGGCACGGGCAGAAAGCAGAATGATGGGAATCTCTCTGGTTTGTGGGTCGGCACGCAATGCTTTTAGCAATGCAAAGCCGTCTAGTCCTGGCATCATCACATCGCTCAGCACCAGATTTGGCGCTTGTTCTTGAACCGCCGCCAGCGCCGTTGCTCCATCCGCAACTGCTTCGACTTGGACGTATTCGCTTAATATTCTTGTCAGGTAATCGCGCATATCGGCATTGTCATCGACCAGGAGAATGCGAGCAGAAGGGAATGTAGCATCTGTCTGTAACCCCAGAGATTCCCCTAAATTCCCCTTGACAAGGGGGACTTTTACTATATTTTCTCCCCGAAGATCGGGTAGCTGGGGGGGAGCTGAATCTGCTGGTATCCAACGCTCTGCCTCTTCAACATAGGAGGCAGCACCGATCGCTGTTGATGCCAGAGTGCGTGTTGTTGTGGTACGTTCGCGAAGCGTCTCCGAAGGAGAATCGCCTACGACTCGACGTAGGCGATCGCCCTGTAGGTGAGCTGTGCCTAAAGGAATTGTGACGGTGAAGCAGGTTCCTTGTCCCACAACACTGCTTACGTCTACAGTTCCGCCATGCAGTCGAATCAGTTCATGCACTAGGGCTAGACCAATCCCAGACCCTTCATGTGTCCGTGCTTGCGCTCCTCGTACCTGGTAAAATCGCTCGAACAGATGGGGCAGTTCTTCCGGCGCAATTCCTGTACCTGTATCTTGTATTTGTAACCGGACGCGTTCGGCTCTGCCGTTGCGCTGCGCGCATTCGCCATCAGCTCGATGCAGCCTAACAGCGATTTCGCCTTCTAGGGTGAACTTAAAGGCGTTGGAGAGCAGGTTAAGGACAATTTTTTCCCACATCTCGCGATCGACATACACGGGTTCTGGCAACGGTGGGCAATCGACCCGAAGCCGCAGCCCTGCCCGCTCGATCGCAGAACGGAATACGCTGGCTAGCTCCGTCGTGAACATTGCCAAATCGGTCGGTTCGTAGACTGCTTCCATGCGTCCAACTTCGATGCGCGAGAAGTCGAGCAGGGTATTGACCAATTTTAGAAGTCTATTCGCATTTCGATGCGCCAGTTCCAGTCGTTCTCGTTGAGACGGAGCTAGGGGATTGACCGAATCGCTCAACGCATCTTGCAGGGGAGCCAGCAGGAGCGTCAGAGGAGTGCGGAATTCGTGCGAGACGTTGCTGAAGAAGAGGGTTTTGGCGCGATCGAGTTCTGCTAGATTTTCGGCGCGTTGCCGTTCTTGTTCGCGGGCAGATTGTTCTCGCACCCGCTGAATTTCTGATTCGCGCAAAGATTCTTCGGCGCGGGCGCGTTCGACCGCCGCCCAAGTGCGCTCGGCAACCTCTTCGAGCAGCCGCAAGTCGGCATCGATCCAGTGGCGTGGTTCGCTGTGCGTGATTCCGAGCATAGCGGTCAGCCGTCCGCGTTTGATCGAGGCGACACCCACGCCCGCGCGGATTCTCGCCGCGCGATAAGACTCGCGGCTGTCTTGCAACCGTGGATCGGTTTCCGTGTCATCGTAATAGATCGTCCGTCCGGCAATCAAATCATCATAAAATCCGAAGTCTTGCAGTCGCCACAGGGATGGCATGGAGATGCGTGAGTTCGTGCGTCCCTCCCGCGTCACAACGCGTTCACTGTCTGCATCGAACTCGTGATAGACCGCGCTATCAACCTCGAAATGATCCGCCACATAATCCATCGCGGTTCGCAGCACCTCAACCGAATCGGCGATCGGGCGCAATGCATCGCTGAGCCTGAGCAGAAACGTCTGCTCTTGTTCTTGGCGTTTGCGCTCAGTAATGTCGTCGTAGAGCACCGTGAAACCGTCTGCTCCGCCAAAAGGAGTGACGTGAAACGCAAACCACTTCTGATTGTCTGGAACGAACTGTTCAAAGCGTTCCGGCTGTCCATTTTTAAGGACGCGCTCAACAATCTCCAACCAGGTGCGGTAGTAGGTTGGAAAGACTTCACTCGCTAACAGATCGAGGGCGCTGCTCCGGTCAAATCCTGTCTGTCTTTCATAGGCTGGGTTGAGTTCAAGATAACGGGCATCCACAGCGCAGCCACTCTCGTCACGGACAAGCTCGCCGATCGCCAGCCCCTCGTTCATCGACTCAAACAGCGATCGATATTTGGCTTCTGATTCGCGCAGCCCCACTTCAGCGCGGGCGCGTTCGATGCGTGGGAACACCCGCTCGGCGACCACCCGCACGACCTCAATCTCATCCGCCCGCCAGTCGCGCGGCGAGGAATCGGTCACGGTGAGGTAAGCCACCCACCGCTCCCTGTGGTGAAACGGCACCGCCAAAATTGAGCCGACCGACAGGCGAGCATAGGCTTCGGCATCGGTTCGCTCGTCGGTGATCGTGTCGCGCACGATAAAAGTCTCGCGGTTCCGCTGCGATCGCGCGAACTCATCGGTCAGGAAGTCGGCGATACGGAACCTTTGCTTGAGGCTCGGCAGTCCTTGGAGTTGCCAGGCGTGATGCACCATCACCTCGTCGCGTTCCTCATCCACATCGACGAAAAGGCACAAGTTCAGGTTCAACGCTTCCCCCAGTCGCCCGCCAGCGGCGTTGATGATCTCGTCGGGCATCACCAGACGGGTCAAATCGTCGGCGATCCCTGCCAGTAGGACGCTGTTCGCCTCGACCCGTTTGCGCTCGGTGATGTCGGTAAACAGGACTGCCACTCGGCGGCTACCCTCTCCGCCCAGACGAAAAACATACAGGTCGAAAACGCGACCCAGAGTGGCTTCGCCTTCTTCAAACCGGATCGATTTACCTGTGGCAGCAACCTGCCCATAAACCTTTGCCCACTGTGGATTGGGGGTTCCCAGCAGTTCTGTCGCTTTGCGTCCAACCGGATACTCCATACCCGTCTGTGCCACAAATGCGGGGTTGACTTCTAAAAAGAGAAAGTCATTCCATTCGCCGTTGTCATCTGCCAGAACTTCGACGACGGCATACGCCTCATCCATTGAGTTGAACAGCGATCGATATTTCGCTTCCGACTGGCGCAAGTCTGCTTCGGCGCGGGCGCGTTCGATGCGGAGCCAAATGCGGGCGGAGATTTCCCGCAAAAGCTCGATTTCGTCCTCGCGCCAAACCGAAGGCTTGTTGCGCGTGACACCCAGATCGAAAACCCAGCGTCCATTGCTTAAGTAGGGCGTGTTGACGATCGAAGCGATGTTGAATGCCTCAAACGCTACCATCTGTTCGGGCGATCGCGTTCCGTCGCGCACGTCGTTCACGACCATCGAATGCCCGGCACAGAGCAGGCGGTTTTCTTCTTCGGTGTGATAATCGGCGAGTATGTAGCTCCCGCCGATCTCAAGCTGACCGACGGGACGGCTGGGGAGCAGATATGTGCATTCGCCCGCCTCCGGGGAAATCTCAACAAACAAGGAGCGCGACAGATTGAGATGTTCGGCGATGCGTTTGCCCGCCATTTCCATGATTTCCTCGGCAGTGGCAAGCGGCGCAAAATCGTTCATCAAATCGGCGAGGAAAGCGAGATTTGCTTCGCGGTGTTTGCGTTCGGTGATGTCGGTAAACAGAAGCGACACGCGGTTGTCGCCCGCCACGCCGACGCGCAGCGCGTAAACGTCATACCAAATGCCCATCGCTTCGGTGTATTGTACGAAGCGCATCGACTGACCCGTGCGGGCAACGCACGCGAACCGCTCGAACCAGAGGCGTTCGAGGTCGGGCTGAAACTCGCTGATGCGGTTACCGATTGGATTGATGTAGCCGGTCTGCTGCTCGAACGCCGGATTCGCTTCTAGATAAATCCAATCAACCACGTTGCCCTCGTCGTCCTCGATTAATTCAAAAATGCAAAAGCCTTCATCAATCGAATTAAACAAAGTGCGGTATTTTTCTTCTGAATCACGCAATGCGGCTTCTGCTTGCTTGCGATCGGTGATATCACTCGCGGCTCCGAACCATTCAATAATTTCACCCTGCGGATTCAGCAACGGAATGGCACGCGAAAACGTCCAGCCGATCGTGCCGTCTTCTCGAAAAACGCGGTGTTCTAGTTCAAAATCGCTTTTGGTTTGGATGGCTGACTCAATGGCAGCCCACACCTGCGGCTGTTCATCTTCAGGAATATATCGATTGAGCCAGGTACGCTTCGGATTGGTGGTGCTGGCGATAAACTGCTTGCCATCGAGATTGTGCATCACGCTCCAATCTGCGCTCATTCGATACACAATGTCCGAGCTGGCTTTGGCGAGGGCGCGGAAATGCGCTTCACTCTCACGCAGGGCAGCTTGGGCTTGTCGCTGCTCAATCAGGTCAGCCGCTTGACGGGCGAGTAAATCGAGAAAGCGCAGTTCGCGATCGCTCGGTCGATGGTGTTTGCGCCAATGGGTGGAAACCATGCCGATCGCTTTACCCGAACGGGCAATCAGCGGAGTAGACTGAGCGGAAAGATAGCCAGCGTCAACGTGCATCTGCAAAGAACCGTCGGGGTCTTCGCTCTGGGGTACATCAAAATCAACAAAAGTGCGATCGCCATTTCTTAATGCAATGCCGCAAGGAGTATTAGAACTGGCATTGACGTGGTAGAAATGGTCGGTCATATCGCGCTCAAAGCCCTGAGTGGCAAGCAGTAGCAGGTCTTGCGTCGCTTCATCGAGAATTTGTACCGTTCCCGCATCTGCCCGTGTGAGCGCGATCGCTGTTGCCACAATCTCTTGATAAATCGCCTGAATGTCATCCTCAGTGGTGAGTCGTGCGCTCAGGTCATGCAACAATTGTGTATCTTTAAGGTCTGCCGCGATCGCTGCTTCGGCAATTTTGCGATCGCTAATGTCATAGGAAACGGCAAGCACTGCATAGACTTCGCCATTTGGAGAACGCAGCGGTGTTCCTCGTGAGATATAATAGCGATCGTGAGCGTTGTGTTCGTACTCAAACGACTCGCCAGCAAGAGCTTTACGGTACAACATCTCATAATTCGTCGTTAATTCGGGCGGCAGCACCTCGAAAATTGTTCGTCCGATGAAATCTTCGGGTTTGAATCCGGCTGCGGATAAAGCTTCTCCTTCGGCAAGCAGGTAGCGGAGATCGCGATCGACGACAAACGCAGCCCCACCAGGAAGATTCGAGATTAAAGCCCGTGCGCGATCTTCTGCCTGTCTGTGTTGCTCAACTTTTGCCTCCAAAGCCGCGTTGACAGCCAGCAATTCCCTCGTTTGTTGCTGTTTCAAGAGTAGGGCTGCGGCGGTAAAGTCTGCCAAACTTGTCATCACCCGCACATCTTCTGCGTCAAAATGCCGTTGCTCGTCGTGCGACATAATCCAAATCGCGCCGATCGCATGGTCATCAGCAATCAAGGGCAAGAGTAAGGCTTCAACGATCGGGGTGTTCGCGTCATGAAGATACGTGAAATACCGTTCAGGATGAGAAAAAAGCTGCGGTGTGCCGCGATCGACACAAACCCCACAAGGGCTAAAGTCGCGGGGAATCAAGCCATCGTGTGTGAATCTTCCAGCTAATTCACTCCAGCGAAAGACTTCTTCCCCGTCGCTCGTTTCTAGCAAGCTCACGCCTGCTGTCCCCGCCTGACATAGCTCTAGGGCGATTTCTACCAAAGTTTGCAGCAGGCTTTCTGAATCGCGCGCCATCTGCCGTGCCAGAGGTTGCATTGCCTGAGCTTCTGCTTGCCAATTAGGGGGACGGGGCGATCGCCGCGATAATTCCTTAGTAATTAAAATATCATCTAGCGTTACTGTCTCCGATCGCTGTCGCTGCATTTTTCTTACTGCTACAGTGTTTGGGGGTTATCGTTCGATTCGGCAGAAGCTACTAACGGCAGCTTGACAATAAAAGTTGCGCCGCACCCTTCTCCATCGCTTGCTACTTCAATTATATCTCCGTACAGTTGGACGCTTGAGAATCAGTGGGATCGAGCCGAACTTATACTATCCTTTCCTTTAATGTAACTGTAATAGCATTTAGTAAAAAGGCAGATTGCTTGCTCAATTTCCCAGATTGCTAACTCATGCGGTTAATTCACGTACTCTTGACTTAACATCGCTCGCGATCTCAAGGCTTGCTGCCAATATTTTTTTGTAAAGCAGCGGCAAGGCGTTCTCTCACTTTAGGCGCTCGAAATCCTAAAACAATATCCTGGGGTGCAATGCCACGCCCAACTAGTTCTCGATCGATGACAATTTCAGTGCTATTGTGTTGAATCCAGACTTTGCCCTCAATCAAGTCTAGCTGCATGGCACAACCATAGATGCGGTAGTCGTTGCGCCAACCATTGTGCATGACCAGATAGCGATCGCGCTGCTCGTCAAAAATCAACTGAGCTTCCGGATCGTCAGCGGCAAAATCTTGCAAGAAATCACGTACAATTTGGCGATATTGGTTTACTCGATCCATTGCTCGATCGCCTCCCGATCTGAATTATAAATAATCAACCGAACGTCGTAGCGGTTTATTGCTGTTTTGGCTGGCTCGAAGCGCAAAAAAGTTTGATATACATCCCTGGGAACCGCTAGATAAAGAATGCGGTCTGGCTCTTCTGAAGCTTCTAAGGCAATGCGATAGTTTAAGAATTGTCCAAGGGCAGTATGAAATTCGGAGATTGTTGAACCTGACACAAAGCTTTTCACTTCAACTGCGATTTTACGCCCTGCTTTTTCGGCAGCGATCGCTTCCTCTGCCGCAAGGTCGATGTAAATATCGGCAACGCCATAGCGCAGGCGATAGGGGTCGTGGGTAATTATCCAGCCATCTTTTTGCAGTGCGAGCTTGACGGTATCATGAAAAATGTCTTTTGCCATATTACCTACACTGTCAAACTAATGGCAGCTTGACGGTAAAGGTTGCCCCGCGCCCTTCTCCCTCGCTTGCTGCTTCGATCGTACCGTGGTGCAATTCAACCAAGTGACGGGCGATCGCCAAGCCAATTCCCACACCTCCAGGAGAATGAGAGCTGGGTACTTCAGCTTGACTAAAGCGATCGAAAACTTGGGGGAGAAACGATTGTGCAATGCCAATTCCAGTATCGGTAACGGTAATTTGAGCAACAGAACCAAGGCGTTCCAGCCGGATGTTTACTTGTCCTCCTTTAGCTGTGAATTTGATCGCATTGGATAGCAAATTTATGATGATTTGTCGCAGGCGATCGGGATTGCCCAAAACAGAGATTTCTACACCGTCAGGTATCGTCTCGACCAGTTGAATTTGCTTTGCTTGGGTTGTTTCACGTAGCGTTGTCACAATTTCTTTAGTCAGGGTGACGAGATTGACTCTTTGAAGCTGTAATTGAAACTTTCCTGAGAGAATGCTAGAAATATCTAACAAATCTTTCACCAGTTTTGCTTCAATTGTGGCATTGCGCTCGATCGTTGCCAATGCACGAGCCATCTTGGTTTGGTCAAAAGGTTTTGTTTGTAATAAGCGCGCCCAACCGAGAATCGCGGCAAGTGGGGCTTGCAGTTCGTGAGTTACGGTCATGAGAAACTCATTCTTAAGGCGGTTGGCGGATTGCTCCTGGCGCAGGCGTGACATTTGTAGTTGCGTCTCTACTCGCGCCACCAGTTCGCGGGCAGAGAAGGGTTTGATCAGGTAATCATCTGCCCCTGCTTCCAGTCCTTCGATCGTTGCTTCTTCTCCCGCCCGTGCCGATAGTAGAATAATCGGAAGACTTTTGGTTGCAGGGTTAGCACGCAATGCTTTTAGCAACGCAAACCCGTCTACCTCTGGCATCATTACATCGGTCAGCACCAGATCGGGGAGTTTTTGTTGGATTAAGTTAAGGGCGATCGCACCATTTGCTGCTGTTTCCACCTGAGCGCGTTGACTTAACAACCGCTTCAAATAGTCACGCATATCGGCGTTGTCATCTACCAGGAGAATTTGGGATTTGGGATTTGGGATTTGGGATTTTAGATTCTCAGTCTGCTCGTTTGAGTTGCGATCTAATCCAAAATCTGCAATCGGCAATCTCAAATCCTCTTGGGGTAGCCACTGCAATACTTCCTCGACGTAGGGAAACGCTCCTATTGGGGTTGAGGTAATCGTGCGATTTGCCCCAATCCGCTCAGCGCTTAGATGAGCGCGCCCAGTTGGAATCAATACGCTAAAGCAACTGCCTTCCCCCTTAACACTGCTAACCTTAAGCGTTCCACCATGCAGTTTTACCAATTCCTCACAGAGCGATAAACCAATCCCCGATCCTTCAAATGTCCGTCCCTGCGCTCCTTTGACCCGATGGAATCGTTCAAACAGACGGGGAATTTCTGCGGCTGGAATACCAATGCCCGTGTCTTGTACCGCTAGCTCAACCGAATCGCCGACTTGATGCAGGCGAACGGTAATCGCACCTGTAAACGTGAATTTGAAAGCGTTTGAGATCAAATTGAGAACAATCTTTTCCCACATCTCGCGATCGACATACACTGGCTCAGGTAGCGGTGGACAATCCACCACCAAGCGCAGGTTTGCCTTCTCGATGCAAGCGCGGAATACCGACGCTAGCTCTGCTGTAAAGGTTGCCAGATCGGTCTGTTCGTAAACGGCAGAGATGCGATCGCTTTCAATCCGTGAGAAATCCAGTAGCGTATTCACCAGCTTTAGCAACCGCAACCCATTGCGCTGCATCACTTCAATGCGCTGCCGTTGATTGGGCGACAGTGGATCATCTCGATCGGTTAACGCATCTTCGGCAGGACCCAACATCAAGGTGAGGGGTGTGCGAAATTCATGGCTAACATTGCTGAAGAACTCAGTTTTGGCGCGATCGAGTTCTGCCAACGCCTCTGCTCGCTGGCGTTCCTGCTCATAGCTTCGAGCCGTTGCAATGGAACTTTCAACCTGCTGGGCGACCAGTTCGAGGAATGAGCGGTATTCGGCATTGAACTGGAGGCGGGGGCTGATTCCTGCCACCAGCAGACATTCCACCTGTTCTTTGTTGCTTGACAGAATGGGGAGAATGAAGGCAGAATGGGGACTTTCTCCCCACGGTTCGACGGGGAGCGATCCGAAGCGATCGACGACATCAGTAATCAGCAGTGGTTCACGGCTCTGGAGAACGTCCCCCAGCGACCAGCAACTTGAGCGATCGGTCAAATCGATCTCTCTTGGCGCAGCAACACTGTCTACGCTAAGCCCACTTAAAGCTACCCGTTCTGCTAAGTTGCCTTGCTCGTTGACCTGATAGAACAAAGCAAAGGGAATATCGTAGGGATTGATTGCATCGGCAGCAGCAAGACAGGCGGAAGTGCGCGTTTTTGTCCCGTTTCCAGCCGTGGCTAGCTCTCGCAGCATGGTCAAGCGACGTTGACCAATCACCTGCTGGGTCATCTCAATCGCGGTCGCAAAGATTCCACTGATCTTGCCCGCCTCATCCCAAATGGGGCTATAGCAGAAAGTAAAATAGGTTTCTTCCAGGTAGCCAAAGCGCAAAATGGGATAGAGCTGATCTTCCACAAAAACGGCTACACCCGTATTCCTGATACCCTCACACAGGAGTTTAAGCTGGTCATCCCAAATTTCTGACCACGTCTCGCGCATGGGTTGCCCCAGCGCCTTGGGGTGATATGCCCCATAAATAGCAATCATGGCATCGTTGTAAAGCTGGATGACGTCCTCTCCCCAGAGAATGGTGTGGGCAAAGCGAGACGCGAGCATCGTGCTAACAGAGGTACGCAGGCTCTGTGACCAGTTCTCGACTGGACCTAGTGGGGTGGTTGACCAATCGTGCGATCGGATCAATGCACCCATCTCGCCCCCCCCTGCCAGAATCGTCTCGGACAAGGAACCGGATTGGGCTTGGGGAGTCATTGTCGTCCCTTCTCCTGAATAAAAATGTTGATTTTTCAGCCAGTTGAACGAATCGCACTTGTGCTTGTAGAAGCGCGTCCAGCCAATCGAGTCACCATTTCAATCAACTCTGTAGGTTGAGCTAGCTTGTGCAGATGCGACTCAAATCCAGCTGCCAGTGCTTTTGAGCGATCCTCTTCTAGATAGGCGGTAAGCGCAGCCGCCGGAATATGCCATCCTTTCTTGGCTTCCAGTGCCCGCACTTTGCTAATCAAGCTATACCCATCTTCATGAGGCATCCGAATGTCGCTAACTAAAACATCGGGATGGAATTGCTCCATTGCCTCTAACGCTGCTGCGGCGGTTGCTACTGCCGTTACGCGAATGCCATGTGACTCCAAAACAGCGGTAACAAATTCGCGGGCATCGGTTTCGTCGTCCACCACAAGAACCTGTAAGTCGTCAAGGGTGTGTGGCAGTACGGTGAGG
>NZ_PYCI01000231.1:0-4296 GCF_003015105.1 Chroococcidiopsis sp. CCALA 051
ACTAACAGTACTGCCATTGTTTCACCCGCCTCTACCCCATCAGAGCGATCGCTAGAACAGACAACCATATCCCAGTCAACCCCACAAGTACCAACCGCAGCACCCGTTCCTGGGGCTTTGCGCGTTAGCAATCAAAGCGAGCAACCTTTGCGCGTCGCACTACTGACAAAACAGCCTGGAACGAGTTCTACAGCTAGTAAGGACAAATACAGCGAACCCATCCACTGGGACTTTGCACCTGGAGAAGGTAGCAGCCAAGGATTAATCTTATCCCTACCTCAAGGCAGCCTAAAACTGAAAAAAGGAGATGTGGTTGTCGCTTTCGCCGAAGATGGATCGCGTCGTTATTGGGGTCCATATATCGTAGGCGAGACACCAGCACCAGTTTTAGATCGGCAAACTTCTGAGTGGCAGTTAGTTTTACAGCCTTAAATCGGGAGTCGGGATAAGAGAGCTGAGGGAGCCCAGGGGGCTGAGGGAGCTGAGGGAGATAAGAGAGCTGAGGGAGCTGAGGGAGCAAAACTACCATGCACCACGCACCACGTACCACTTTTTAACCAACTACCAACTACCCATTACCCATTACCCATTACCCATTATCCACACCCCACACCCCACACCCTATTTACTGGTCACTGGTCACTGGTCACTGGTCACTGATAACTGGTCACTGGTCACTGTCACCCCACTCCCTACTACAATTAAACACGACCACTCATACGAGTCGTTTGACTGCGCGATCGCATGAAACTGAGTTTGGCTCGCAGCCTCGACCATTGGCTGCAAAACAGATCGGATCGGACAGCCTTAGCTTGGCTGTTGGCTATTATCTGGCTGTTGCTACTAGGAGGAATGGCTTTTTTCTGGCGCTTGGGTAGCAACGGGCTGCTGGATGAGACAGAACCTTTGTTTGTAGAAGCTGCCCGCCAAATGACAGTGACGGGAGATTGGATCACGCCCTATTTCAATGGCGAGACGCGATTTGATAAACCACCTCTGATATATTGGTCGATCGCGATCGCCTTTCACGCTTTAGGAGTCAACGAATGGGCGGCGCGACTTCCTTCAGCGATCGCGGGATTGTGTTTAGTTAGTTTTTGTTTTTACGTCCTGAAGCGTTATGGCATTGCAGCCAGGGCAAAAAAAGAATTTCTGCCAGTGAAAAATCGGCTCTCTAGTCCGAGTCAATTATGGCTGACGGCGGGTTTAGGGGCAACTATGCTCGCCCTTCATCCCTTGACTTTTTTCTTCGGGCGCTTGGGCTACTCAGATATGTTATTGAGCGCTTGTTTTGGCGGCGGACTGTTTGCTTTTTTTCTAGGTTACGCTCAAACAGAATTGCCAAAGGTGCGATCGCGATGGTATCTCACTTTTTACATTCTGATTGCCTTAGCGATTTTAACTAAGGGACCAGTGGGAATTGTCTTGCCAGGATTGATTATCTTCAGCTTTTTGTTTTATCTAGGCAAAGTTAGAGAAGTGTTGCGAGAAATGTCCTGGTTGCGCGGGATGGCGCTGGTGTTAGCCATTACCGTACCTTGGTATATTCTCGTCACGTTGGCAAATGGTGAAGCTTATATTGATTCTTTCTTTGGCGTTCACAATTTCGAGCGATTTACCAGCGTCGTCAACGAACACCAGGGACCTTGGTATTTTCACTTTATTGTTGTTTTATTAGGTTTTGCTCCTTGGTCGATTTATTTACCAGTGGCGATCGCCCGCATTCAGCCTTTACAGCGCCAGCACTGGCAAGATCGACCGCGATCGCACCATCTCGGCTTATTTGCCGTATTCTGGTTTGTGGGAGTGTTGGGCTTCTTTACCATTGCGGCAACGAAATATTTCAGCTATACCTTGCCATTAATGCCTGCGGCTAGCATTATTGTGGCTTTATGGTGGAGCGATCGCATTGCTCAAACGCAAAGTTTTCGCCGTCCTGGGTGGGGATTTAAACTCAGTTGCATTGCCAACCTAATTTTCTTGATTGTTCTCGCATTTGCCTGCTACTACAGCCCCAACTGGTTAGAAGACGATCCTTCTATGCCTAATATTGGCGCACGCATACAACAGGCAACTTTACCAATTATGGGAGCAGCGATTTGGCTAAGCAGCGCGATCGCCTGTTTAATTTTGGTACTCAAACGCCAGCATCATCGCCTCTGGGGAGTCAACTTAATTGGATTTGTTGCCTTTTTGATTTTTGTAGCATTCCCCTTCTCTCATTTAGTCGATCTCGAACGACAACTCCCTTTACGTCAATTAGCCCAAGCTGTCAACCAAGTCCGCCAGCCTGGGGAAGAATTAGTTATGCTGTCTAAGGGATTTCCCAAACCCAGTTTAGTATTTTATACTCAACATCCCGTTACATACGTTCTGCGATCGTCCCGCACTTCGCGCAAAATTCAACAACTACTGAGCAAACAAGAGTCTGCTACCAAGTCTGTGCTATTAATTGCCCCTAGTAAAGCTCTCTCTAAAACAGGCTTGTCACCTCAGCAATCCGAACCAATTAGTCAGGCTGGAATCTATCAATTACTTCGAGTTAGGTAATGGGTAATGGGTAATTGGTCGCTGACAAATGACAAATGACAAATGACAAATGACAAATGACAAATAACAAATGACTAATGACCAAAAAGTAGCTGCTTTATTAATTGGAGGACTGATATTTAGGATAATCATTGCATTTTTGCTTTATCCTGGTTTTGACGAAGCTTATTACTTTCTCTACACGGTAAATTTAGATTTAAGCTATTTCGATCATCCGCCTTTAGTGGCTCTGATGACTGGTTTTGGCAGCTGGTTAACAGGGGAAGTCTCCCAATTTACTATTCGATTAGGAGCGTTAATCTTACATACAGGTTCTCTATTTTTACTCTATTTAACTGGAGCGAGATTATTTTCGCCTTCAGCCGGAATCTTTGCCCTCGCGATCGCTTCCCTCGTCCCCATTTTTCAGATCGGTTTTGGTGTTTTAACTTTACCAGATAGTCCTTTAATCTTTTTTTGGACGGCTAGTTTATACTGCGCTAGCCAAGAGTTTTTTCCAAATAAACAAGAAAAAGCTCGACTTAAAAGATACCAACCTAGCTATCGCTTGGCAATCCTGAGCTTACTGGTTGGTTTAGCCTGCTTAAGCAAATATCACGGGTTTATATTAGGACTAGGATTAGTTGGCTTTTGTCTGACTCGTTCCCGTTATCGTTCTGCCTTATATTCTCCTTGGACTTTGCTCGGACTAGGATTATTTTGCTTAGCAATTTCTCCCATCTTAATTTGGAATAGCCAGCATGAATGGGTTTCTTTTCGCTTTCAATCACGGCGGGGAATTCCCTCGGGAGGATACAATTTTGTAGATTTATTTGTGACTTTCTTATCTGGAATTGGCTATTTATTTCCCACACTAGGACTTCCTTTGTGGTGGGTCAGCTTAAAGACATTTTTCAAAAATTTGTTCGTAAAGTTACCTCGGTCGAAGTTTAAGAGAACCGGAAGCGGGGAACAGGGAATAGTGACTGGTAGCGATCGCGAAATCTTAATTCTCTGGGTTTCTTTACCCCTAATTTTAGGTTTTACTTGGTTAGGAGGATACAAACAAATCTTACCAACTTGGGCTACACCTGGATTTTGGGGAGCTACTTTGCTGTTAGGGCAAGCAGCAACAGTCTGGAAAATCGCGCGTCCTCGCTGGGTACGTCGCTGGCTGTGGGGAACGGGAATCACACTTAGCAGTCTCTTGCTCTTTGCATTGCTGCACATCACAACGGGAACTTTGCAAAAACCAAGTCAGTATGCTCTATTTGGCGGGTTTGTACCTCCAGAGGACGATCCTTCGATCCAAATATTCGACATTCAGCAGTTGCGACAGGGATTTGCCACATCGCCAGTTTTACTCTCTGCTTTACAAAATTCCAGCTTTGTGTTTACCAATCGTTATTATCTCGCCGGACAAATAGGAATGGCTTTGGCTCCTCTCGCGTCAACACCGATGACAACCTTCGATCGCGATTTAAGGGGTTTCGCATTTTGGTCAAAACCTGATGAGTGGATTGGCAAAGATGCTTTGTACGTCACCAACAATCTTTTTGTCCAAGAACAAAAATTTCTCGATCGCTACAATCTTTACTTCCAATCGATTGAAAAGATTGGTACTGTACCCATCAAGCGCGGTGGAGCAATTATAGATACTTTTCACATCTACCAAGCAAAAAACCTCCTCAAACCCTATCCGCGTCCCTATGGAAACAAGTAGGTAGAGGAGCAGAAGGGCAGGGGGACAAGAGGGAACTCGGGGAC
>NZ_PYCI01000132.1:0-18298 GCF_003015105.1 Chroococcidiopsis sp. CCALA 051
GTGTGGGTAGGGGCGCATAGCTATGCGCCCCGACTTCGGCGACAAAACCGAGGCGACCGACGAGTTGTCCGGCACGAATTTGAAATAACTGAATGCAGGCGTGCTTTTCGTCTGCTGCCAGGGCGATCGCATCTCGCGAGATCGTATCATCAGGTAGCGATACCTTTTGATCGGCATTCAGCGACTTTAAACCAGCAATTTGGTCGCGAATTCGTGCTGCTGATTCAAAATTTAATGCTTCGGCGCTAGCTTGCATTTGTGCGGTCAAGACATCGATCAATTCCTGCGTTCGTCCTTGGAAGACCATCGCTACCTTTTGCACGGTTTTGCGATATTCTTCGGGAGAAATTAATTTTTGACACACCCCTGGACAGCGCCCTAAGTCGTAATTGAGACACGGACGGTCTTTAAATAACGGTTGCGGGCGTTGGCGCAGAGCAAAAATTCGCTTTGATAGCCGTAGAATCGTTCGCAGCAAGTGAGCGTCAGTGTATGGTCCATAAAACTTGTCTTCTTTTTTACCTTGGCGGCGGTTGCGCGTGATAAAGATGCGCGGGTATTGCTCCGACCAGGTGATACAGACGTAAGGATATTTCTTGTCGTCTTTGAGTAGAACGTTGAAGTAAGGCTGATTCTGCTTGATGAGATTAGCTTCTAAAGCAAGGGCTTCTGCTTCTGTATCGGTAACGATAAACTCAATATCGGCAACCTGTCGCACCATCATAGCAATCCGATCGCTCAGTTGCTTGGGGTCGCGAAAATACGAACGTACCCGCGATCGCAGTTTGCGCGACTTGCCGATGTAAATAATGCGATCGCTGCTGTCGCGCATGAAATAAACCCCTGGTTCGGGAGGAATTTCTTTCAGCCGACTTTCTAATCGCTCTGGATCTCTTACCAGTGGTAATGTCTTCGATGCTGTCACTACCCTCTAAACCCGCTTGCCTTAAGTCTCTTCCTCTGTCATCCTATCAAACTGCACGCAGAAGGGTTGAGGATTGGCGGCTGGAGGTTACAGACTTTAGTTGAACTCTCTATACTGAGGGTGAAATCTCAATTCTCATTCCCAGACTTCGACTTGCTTCCTAATACCTACTAATAGTCAGAGAAGCTTTGTTTATTCCTTACCGCTCTTCTTAACCTATTGATTTGCACCAAATTAATTCTAAAAAGAATATACTGATCGAATAAATTGTCTGCTTTAGCCGAGTTATTTATATTTCTATAATAGTAAATATACTCTTTTTATTTCTAAAGGCGTGATAAATTATACACCAACTATAAAGTATAAATTAAATTTGGGTTGCCAAAGATGAAATTCTCACAGATCGGCTAAATTCTACATTAGCTGAGATTAAATTGGTTCTAGAAGTCAAAAACGATAAGTTATTTGAGGAGCTTGCTGCAATAGGCTGAGTTATGAATATAGAAGAATTTGAACTGAACTATCGAAACGGTATTGATGACACCCTCAACCAGCTTCAGACAGCTGTGTTGTTATTAGCACAGCTCGAAGATCGAATCACAGTTATCGGTCAGGACTTACAAAATCTCAGCCAGACAGTAGAGGAGTTTGTGACGCAACAGCGCGATGAATGATTTCAGAAGAGGTTCTACGATCGCTGTAGTTCTTCTTCTATTGCCTGTTTCAAATCTCTCAAACTGACTGGCTTGACAAAATAACGCTTCGCACCTAATTTCAAAGCTCGCTGCTGGTCGGCTTTGAAAGCAAAAGCAGAAACCACAATAACTGGAATACTTTGATAGTCTTGTCTGCAACTCTTTTGTTCGAGTAAAGTATAACCGTCAATACCTGGTAACTTTAAGTCTAATAAAATTAGTTCGGGTCGAAAGTCAGCCAAAGCTTGAAAAAATCCAGTGCCATCCGCTAAACCCAAAACCTGGTATCCACAAAAAACTAGATAATCTTCCAACATCTGTCGATTGAGATAGTTATCTTCAACCAATAAAATGCGTTTTGGAATAGGGTTGGCTGGTGCAACCGATCCAGCGTTGCTCACTTGTGTAATTAAATAACTGTTGTTGCTTGTATCACACTTCAAAGTCTTATATTGAAGACCAATTTAAACCAAAACTGAATTTACATTTGCGACTAGTTGTTACTTAGCTAGTTATCATTCATATTAATCAAGCACAAGTATAATGGCAAATTGTCACCGAGCGAGCAGTTAGCGAGTGTCGGAAGCAAGCAAGGGTGCAATTACCAAAATTTTCTAATCTTTACTCTAATCATTTAAGAATTGAGCGATCCGATCCACAGCCGTTTCTAAAACATCAGGCGATTGAACCAGAGCAAAACGGACGTATCCTTCACCAGATTTACCAAAACCAGCACCGGGAGAAACTGCAACTCCAGTCGCTTCTACTAATTGAGTGCAAAAGCTGACAGAATCTCTATCCCAAGGTGCAGGTAGTTTTGCCCAGATATACATGGTTGCTTCAGGGATGGGAACTTGCCAGCCAATACGATGCAAAGCACTCACAAAGCGATCGCGGCGTTGGCGAAAAGTTTCTACCATTTTTTGCACTCCAGTTTGGTCGCCACTCAAAGCAGCGATCGCCCCATTTAATATGCCTCGATATTGATTAAAATCGACTGCGGCTTTCACCTGGCGCAAAGCTGCAATCAGTTGAGAATTACCGATTGCATATCCGACGCGGAAGCCTCCCATGTTATATGACTTAGAAAGGGTAAAAAACTCAATCGAAACGCTTTTCTCTGGATCGGCTTGCAAGATAGAAGGAGCTAGGGGAGAATTCGGAATTCGGAATTCGGAATTCGGAATTAATTGTGACTTGTGACTTGTGACTTGTAATTGCTCCCTCAGCCTCCTCAGTTCCCTCAGCTCCCTCAGCTCTGTTCTACTCCCTGCTCCCTGCTCCCTGCTCCCTAAGTCCTCAAACACCAAATCGACATAGGGGAAATCGTGGACTAAAACTAAATCGTGTTGTTGGCAAAAGGCGACTGCCTCGCGGAAGAAGGAAAGGGGTGCGACGGCGGTGGTGGGGTTGTGGGGATAACTCAGTACCATCATCCGCGCCTGTGCTAATACCGGGGCAGGAATGTCGGCTAAAACAGGTAAAAAATTATTTTCTGCCAGCAGGGGCATAGGATAAATTTGACCGCTAGCAAGGTAGACTCCGCCAGCATGGGAAGGATAGCCAGGATCGAGGAGTAAAGCAAAGTCTCCTGGGTTGAGTATGGCTAGAGGTAGATGAGCTGTCCCTTCTTGAGAGCCAATTAAGGGCAGAACTTCAGTTTGTGGATCGACAGCAATACCGAATTTTTGCTCGTACCACTGGGCTGCGGCTTGGCGAAAGTTTTGAGTGCCGTGAAAAAGTAAGTATCCGTGGGTTTTAGGGTCGTGGAGAGATTGGGCGATCGCTTCTGTAACGTGCGCTTCTGCGGATAGATCGGCAGAACCCAAGGACAGGTCGATCGCATCTCGCCCAGCTAATATTGCTCTTGCCTTTGCCCGATCCATATCGGCAAAAACATTTGCTTTCAAGCACTCTAAACGATTGGCAAACTGCATAATTTTTTGAGGAGTTAGGTAGAGGCGCACGACTGTGCGCCCGTAGAAGTTTCTTATTGCTGCAAATAGGTATCTAACATATCGGTAATTTTTTGTTTGCTCAGCGCTCCTTCGGAAGCAGCAATGACCTCCGTACTGCGAATTAAGCGCAGGGCAGGGACTCCTTCTACTTTGTACAGCTTGACTGTAGCAGGGTTAGGATCGACTTCCATTTTCACGACCTTGAGGCGATCGCTATAGTTCTCAGCGACCCAATCAATAGCAGGTGACATCAATCGGCAAGGACCACACCAAGAAGCCCAGAAGTAGATCAATACGGGTCGGTCAGCTTTTACAACTTCTGTTTCAAACTCTTTGTCTGCGATCTGAATTGCGTTGCTCATGTGACTATTCCTTAACAGCCTCTTTTACCACTCAACTATTATCAGTTATCAGTTATCAGTGTAGAGACGTTACATGTAACGTCTGTACAAAGTTATCAGTTATCAGTTATCACTGACCGATCGCTACTGACCGATGACTAATGACCAAACTGGTTTAAACATAAATGCCCAGTTTTCCCAAAATTCATCGGTTGCAGGTGTAGTACTCATAGTATTCTATCTAGCCCTTTGAATTGTCTTGGCGATCGACAGTGATTCCAGAGGATTTGTATGAGTTTTACTGCTATGCGACGAAAATGGGTTATGACTGCGTTAGCGATCGCTATTTTCACAGGTGTAGCCAGAACTAGCAGCGCTCGAACTGCACCAGCAACACCAACACCTTTATTCGAGCGAGTTGCCAGTTACAGTACGACGATCGCGGCGAATCAAAATCCAGCAGACATATATTATCCCCAACAGCCTCCTAAAGAGCAGGGGCGACAGCGATTTCCCGTTGCCTTACTGCTGCCAGGAGCAAATGTTGATAAGTCTAGTTATAGCGATTTCGCCAGAATTGTCGCTAGTTACGGGTTTGTTGTAGTCGTTCCCATTCAACAGCGATCGCTGCCTCAATTTGGATTTACAGGGCTGCTGCCGGATACTTCTCAAATCGACGCAGTTTTAAACCAAATTAAAACGGAAAAATCTAATTCTACTCCAATTGCGAAGATTGTCGATCCTCAAAAACTCACATTACTCGGTCACTCTGCTGGTGGTGCTGTCGGTTTATCTGCGATCGGCAACTTGTGTATTATTCCTGTTACGTGTGAGGGTTCCTTCAAACGTCCTAAAGAGCTTGTAGGTGGGGCATTTTTTGGCACAAGTCTGCGCGACCCAGCAACTCAAGAGTATATTCCCATCAAAAATGCTGGTATTCCTATTGCTCTGATTCAAGGCGATCGCGATAGCATTGCTTTACCCAAAAGAGCGCAAGCTACTTATGCCAATATCCAATCTCCGCCCAAAGCTCTAATTACCGTTTCAGGTGCAAATCATTACGGCATTACGAATACCAATAATCCACCAGGTCCAATCCCAGACTCTAATAAACCACAAATCGAGCAATCGCGGGCAGTCGAAACTATAGCGCGTTGGAGTGCGCTGTTTTTACGGGCGGAGGTATTGGGCGATCGGCAAGCTTTCGATTACGTCTACAAAACGGGAGACGCTCGCGATCGCCGCGTCAGCGTTACTAGCCAACAGTGAACAGTTATCAGTTATCAGGAGTCGTAGGGGCGGGTGCGCGCAAATAGATGAACAACTTCAGCCGGAAATCTAGGCTCAAAACCCGCCCGTACAGGAGCCAGGAGTAATTTTAAATTTTGAATGCGTGAATTTTGAATTCTCCCCTTGTTTCCCTTGTCCTTCGTTGCCAAGATTTACAATTGATCCAACTGTTTTTTCAGGTCTTCTAACTCTGCATCCACAACTGGACTTTTGGCAGCAGTTGACTGCTCGTTTGCTTGTGGTAGAGAAGGTTGATTTGATGATGTTGCTGGACCTAGAGACATTTGAGCTTTTAATGCTGCTAGTTCGTCATCGACATCGCTACCAGCTTCTAATGCAGCAAATTGGCTTTCTAGATCGTTCCCGGCTAGTTCTCCAACCGCCTGCGCTCGGGCTTCTTGCATCATGACTTTTTCTTCCATCCGCTCGAAGGCTGCCATAGCACTGCTAGTACCTAAGCGTCCAACTGTGCCTTGTAGTTGTTCCTGCGCTTTAGCAGCAGAACTACGTGCTTTGAGCATATCTTTTTTCGTCTTCGCCTCAGAAATTTTACTTTCCAAAGCAATCAGGTTGCGCTTGAGGGTATCAATTTGAGTGACTTGCCCATCTAAAGTAGCTTTGAGCGTATTTGCTGTTTCAAGATAATTTTTCTTACGCTCTAGGGCTTGCCGAGCTAAGTTTTCATCGCCTTTTTGCAAAGCTAGACGGGCGTTGCGATCCCACCTTTCTGATTCATTTTGGTTTTGTTTGTATTGCTGTTCGGTACGTTTCTGGGCAGCGATCGCTTGAGCAACACCTTGTCGCAACTGAATTAAATCTTCCTGCATTTCTAGAAGCGCTTGCTCTAGAATTTTTTCTGGATCTTCTGCCTTGCTGACTAAATCGTTGAGGTTAGATTTGACAACCCTGCTAATCCGGTCAAATAATCCCATAATTGTGCTTTTCCTTCGGAGTTCACGGTTTGAGTAGTAGGTAGCGAGTGCTGGCGCAGCACGAATGATTTATGTTTGCTCAAAGCAAAGTTAATTCATCTCTGCTTTTATTCTTAACATATGCCCTATATACAGTTATCAGTTATCGGTTATTAGTTATCAGGGTGTAGGGTGTAGGGTGTGGGGTGTGTGTGGTACGTGGTAACTGGTCACTGGTCACTGGTCACTGTTGGGTAGTTGCGGCGGGGGTGTTTGTCCTGAAAGTTGTGCTTTCATGCTGGCAAGTTCAGAATCAATGTCGCTGCTGGCTTCTAGGGCGGCGAATTGTTTTTGCAAGTCGTCGCTACTTAATTCGGCGATCGCCTCTGATTGAGCTTCTAGCTGCAAAACTTTTTCTTCCATCCGCTCAAACGCACCCAGAGAACTCGTTGTATTGACACCCCCTATCATTTCATTCAGTCTTTGAGTAGCTTGTGCCGATCGCGCCCTAGCGATATACATATCTTTCTTAGTCCGCGCTTCAGAAATTTTGCTCTCCAGTGTTTGCAAATCTTTCTTCAGCCTGACGACGATGTTATTTTGCTGTTCGATTTGGGCTGTGAGAGCAGTAGCCGTGTCTTGATAGGATTTGCGGCGCGTCAGTGCTTCCCGTGCTAACACGTCGTTCCCTTGCTGTAGGGCAAGTTGAGCGCGACGATACCATTCTTCAGAGTTAGACTGAGCTTGGTGAGCCTGTCTTTCGGTGCGCTTTTGGGTGGCGATCGCCTGTGCTACAGCCTGTCGCAGTTGAACTAAATCTTCCTGCATATCCATGACCGTTTGCTCCAGAATTTTTTCTGGATCTTCCGCTTGCCCAACCAAGGCATTAAAATTAGCGCGAATAACTCTGAGGATGCGGTCAATCAATCCCATGACAGCTCTCCATTCTGATGAACGACTTAATTGGTGTTGTTCTGACTTAAAGCTAAATTCCTCCAACCCGTCACTGGCAAAAGCTAAATTGCTCAACAACTAATTTAGTTAGAGTATTAAACACATGGTATCTTACCTGAGATTCAGTTATTCAGTTATCAGTTATCAGGGTGTGGGTAATGGGTAATGGGTAATGGGTAATGGGTAGTTGGTGGTTGGTAGTTGTTGGCTAACAGATATTGCACCTGAAGCTCCCCTGCACCTGAAACCCCTATGCTCCCTCAGCTCCGCGACTCTCCCTCAGCTCCCTCAGCTCTCTTCTCCCCGACTCCCCATGTCTTTAAATTCTTTAGGAAACATATTAGATACTGTCAAACAAGAAAGTCGCTGGCAAGAGCAGCCGATGCAACGGATTTTGCAGTGCTGGGTTGAGGCTGTTGGGGCAATGGTGGCTACTCATACTCGCCCAGTTTCCGTGCAAAGACAAGTTCTCTGGGTTGCAACTTCTAGTGCTGTCTGGGCGCAAGAACTCGCTTTCAGACGACAGCGGATTTTAGAGAAGTTAAATGCTCAATTATCGCAACCTTTGCTAGATATTCGCTTTTCTAGCGCTCAGTGGCAGCAGCTAGCAAAACAGGATTCATTAATTGGCGATCGCACTTCTTCTAGTTCCAGGTCAGGGTGCGATCACCCGAGTTGGGTTGGCAACGATTCAGCCGCAAAGGGCGATCGCCAGCCTCGGTTTCGCCATCCTCAAGCAGCGTTTAAACACTGGACTGAAGTAACACAGACGCGATCGCGTCACTTACCCTTATGCCCTCAGTGTCAGTGTCATACCCCTGTAGGCGAACTAGAGCGATGGGGAATTTGTTCGATTTGTGCTGCGAAGCAGTGGTAAGAATAGCTGCTGGCATTTCATCAAAAGCTACTTTTATTAGGATCTTCTTTCAATATTTATTGAAGTCCAAAAATACCTCTAGCGATAGAGGCGAGATGATTTGTAGTAAATTTACTGTTGGCTAAAATTCCCTCTTCAGTTTCGCGGTTTTAGAGCATTTTTCTTTGTGAAAGTCAATGTAAGTTTTACGAGTTTAAGATTTTCTTCCAATTGATCCCCAATTGTTTTGGCTTGAATTTAAGTAGTTATTATTTGAGCCTTCTGGGACAAGTCTAAATAAATTCTAAAATTATTTTTAGCTTTGAGAGCGCTAGAACCTAGAGTGATTCTTCAGTTGATGCCTCTGAGTCCCTAAAACCCTAGAGGCAAAATAAATGCTGTAGACCCATCCACAACAGCTACTTATATGACCAGCTGCAATCCTGCAACTTCTGCCTGTCGTTATTGTCAGCACTACCAGCCAGAAGGACGGCGAGGAGGTAAGTGTCAGATTCTCGAAGTGCCAGTTCAGGGCAATTGGAAAGCTTGTAGTTTAGCTGTAACTGCTTTTGCTTCCAATTGGGAAAGTTTAGTAGAAGAAATGATGTCTTTGACTTCTGCTTCCGTGCTTGCTGCTCCTGTCGCAACTACTCTCAAACTGCCTGAGCCTGAGTTACTAGAAACAGAGTTCAGCCACGTTCGTATTCAGAGACAGCAACAGGCGTTACTAGCTTAGTTGTATCTTTATGTAACGGTTTTTTGGCTCCAGCTAAATACACCAAAGATGTAATTTAAACCTAATTTAATTTAAAAAAATCCGACCAATCATTTTAAAACCTATATCGCATCCTCAGTTGAGTGGTGCGATTTTTTTATTGACAAAAAGTTGAAGAGACACGCGATAGCGTCTCTTCATAGCAATTCTCGATTGTATGGATGACATTTGTAGGGGCGCACAACTGTGCGCCCCTACCAGACGTGTATTGCATCCAATTGAAAACCGCTATCAACTCAAAATTAAGGCAACCAAGGATATTGGCGAAAATCTGGCTGGCGCTTTTCTAAAAATGCCTGTTTGCCTTCGGTTCCTTCTTCTGTCATGTAGTAAAGTAAAGTGGCGTTACCAGCTAGTTCTTGTAAGCCTGCTTGTCCATCACAATCGGCGTTAAAAGCGGCTTTGAGACAACGGATTGCCAAGGGGCTTTTTTGTAAAATTTCACTTGCCCATTGAACTCCCTCTGCTTCTAGTTGTTCGACGGGAACGACGCAGTTAACCAAACCCATTTCTAAGGCTTCGGTAGCATTATATTGACGGCAAAGAAACCAAATTTCTCGCGCTTTTTTTTGTCCGACAATTCGCGCCAGATAGCTAGCCCCAAACCCACCATCAAAACTCCCAACTTTGGGACCTGTCTGTCCGAATATGGCATTATCAGCGGCGATAGTGAGGTCGCAAACGACGTGCAGGACGTGTCCCCCTCCAATCGCATATCCCGCTACCAAAGCAATGACAACTTTGGGCATAGAACGGATCAGGCGCTGTAAATCTAAAACATTTAAGCGGGGAGTTCCTTCATCGTCAACATAACCAGCTTTACCCCTAACGCTTTGGTCGCCGCCCGCACAGAAGGCATATTTACCATCGGTATGAGGTCCAGCACCCGTGAGCAAAATAACGCCGATGTTCCTGTCTTCCCGCGCATCACAAAATGCATCGTACATTTCAAAGATGGTTTTGGGACGAAAGGCATTGCGTTTATGGGGACGGTTGATGGTGATTTTAGCAATTCCGTCTGTTTTGTGATAAAGGATGTCTTCGTAGGTTTTGGCTATTTGCCAGTTAACTTGCATGGGTTTAAAGTGCGATCGCATTTTATCGCTTGAACTATGGCTTGAAAATTTTATCTTAGTATCTAGCGTTAGCGGAGCTAAACGAAGTTATCGCGCTTACTTCCTACAACAAGTACCGGAGATTTGGCGAGTCTTTTTCAAGCGATCCTGTATTAAAGATGACTTTATCAATGCAATGTGCAACTTTTTCTTGTTCCCCCCTTATGTAAGGAGGGTTAGGGGGGATCTTTGAATCAGTGGCGTAGTCCTGCGATCCCCAACTGAGTTAAAAAGAGGGCTCTTAAAAGTCACACATGGGGTCACCAGGTTGAATCTATCCCTTACTGAAGGCGATTAGTGACGAGCTAGTTTTGCCAAAAATAACAACAACCTACAAGCACAAATCTTTTATGTTTAAAATGATACACAGTATGCCTGCGATCGACAATACGTAAATAGTAACTAAAGATGCCTGAAATTCCATCGGATAAATCTCCAAACCAAGAAACGCCTATCGAAGAGATAGTTCAAGTCCTGTTTCAAAGTTTTTCTGACTCTATGAAAGCATTGACTGAACCAAATAATTTCTCAGCACAATCTTCTACAGAAGAGTTTAAAGGCACGCTCAAACCAGAAAACATCCCTGAAGTTACTCTACAAGTTGCTTTAGAACAAGTATTAGAATATGTGAATTCAAGAAATTCTATAGAAAAATCTACAACATTAATTACAAAACTCACTCCAGAACAAGAAGCTTTGATTCTGGTATATCAAGAAAAGTGGAAAGAAATCGCATTTTCTACCGAACGTATAGATCGCCAAAAAGCCGCTGAAGCAGTGAAAGCAATATATAACATCGAGCAATCTCCCAAAGAACCAGAAATTCTGTTTTTTGATAGTCCTTATGGGGCTTTATCAGTATTAGATGAGTTATTGGCAACCCAATCATTAAAAATTATCGGCAACCAACTTTTATTTCAGCTTGAAAATAAAATTAAGGGTCAACTAGATGACCAGTTTGAAATTCAAATACGTTGCCAACTAGATAGCAATTTTAAGCAAGTAGTAGAGCTTTTAAGTAGTCTAGTAGCTAAACAAATACCTCTCCGCAAACGTGGTAATCTGTCCTACAGCATTCCCTACTATTCGTCTTCTTCAGGAATAGTTTCAGAACTCTATCTAGATTTTTGCTTCTCAGTTTTAAATTGTACTTGCGATCGAGAAAAATGGTCGGTGTTTCAATCTTTGAGTCAACATTGCGGCTGGGTTTATTTTTTTGAAGAGACTTGTATTATATGCAATCGCCCCAGTCAAATAAGATTTGACAGCGAAGGACGCATTCATGGTGAAGGAGAACCTGCGATTCAGTTTGCTGATGGATTTAGCGTGTATGCTTACCACGGTGATTGGATTCCTGAAAAATATGGACAAATATCACCTAAAGAATGGCAGTCACAGTGGTTATTAGAAACAGAAGATGCAGAGTTGCGGCAAGTTCTGATTCAAGAAATTGGTTACACGCGCATGTGCCAAGAATTAGATACAATCCAATTAGATACTTGGCAAGAATATACTCTATTAAAAATTCATTTGAATGAAGAGATTGATAGATTTTTTTGGACGGTAGAACCTCACAAGCAGCCAATTCACTTGTTAATAATAACTGATTCCAGCACGGGTAGCATTCATGTAAGGCGCGTGTCACCTGAGATTAACTCAGTCAGAGAGGCGATTGGTTCGGTGGATTGGAGTACGGATTCAGAGGAATTTAGAGTTTAAATTTAGAGATATTGCCTAATATCGATTTACTTTTTGACTACGGCATAAGAGATCCCCCCAACCCCCCTTAAAAAGGGGGGCTAAGAATGGCTTTTTTCCCTTGTTTAAGGGGGAGTATGAGAGTCTCCGTTTTAAAAGTTCCCCTTGTCAAGGAGGATTTAGGGGGATCGTTAATCTTGCTTCATCCAGCTGAACATGGCACGCAAATCTTTGCCAACTTCCTCAATTGGATGTTCGGCTTCTTGACGGCGTGTGGCAGTAAATCCAGGTTTCCCAGCTTGGTTTTCTAATACGAATTCCCGCGCAAATTGACCCGATTGAATTTCTTGCAGCACTTTCTTCATCTCTGCTTTGGTCTGCTCGGTGACAATCCGAGGACCGCGAGTATAATCGCCATATTCGGCAGTATTGGAAATGCTATCGCGCATTTTTGCCAAACCACCTTCGACAATTAAATCAACAATTAACTTGACTTCATGCAGACATTCAAAATATGCCAATTCCGGTTGATAACCAGCATCAACTAACGTTTCAAAACCTGCTTTAATTAGCGCGCTCAAACCACCACACAATACTGCTTGTTCGCCAAATAAATCGGTTTCTGTCTCTTCTCTAAATGTGGTTTCGAGAATACCAGCGCGAGTTCCACCAATACCTTTAGCGTAAGCCATAGCGCGATCGCGGGCTTGTCCGCTAGCATCCTGATATACGGCAAACAAACAGGGTACGCCTTGTCCTTGTTCGTATGTCCGTCTTACTAAATGCCCTGGTCCCTTCGGTGCAACCATGACGACATCTACATTAGCAGGAGGCACGACCTGAGCAAAATGAATGTTAAATCCGTGGGCAAAAGCTAAGACTTTACCTTCTTTCAAATGCGGTGCAATTTCTTGTTGGTAAACGCTTTTTTGCACTTCATCCGGCAGCAGAATCATGATTAAGTCTGCTTTTTGTGCTGCCTCAGCTACCGGATATACTGTTAAACCCGCAGCTTTGGCTTTTTCTGCTGACTTGCTGCCAGGATACAGCCCGACTATGACATTTATACCGCTATCTTTGAGATTGAGGGCGTGGGCGTGACCTTGAGAGCCGTAGCCGATAATTGCAACTGTTTTCTGCGCTAATAAATCTAAATTGGCATCTGTGTCATAGTACATCCGAGCCATAACAACAACTCTCCTTGGGGGCAAGCATCTAAAGTCTGCAAACTTTCTATAATACCTGAAATTGGGTAATTGGTAATTGATAATTGGTAATTAGTAACAATCAAGCGTTTTGACTTTTGACTTTTGACTTTTGACTTTTGACTTACTTATTACCCTTTGGGCTGATGGTGTTCGTGCCAGTGACGGGCAATGTCGATGCGGCGACAGATCCAAACGCGATCGCGCTGCTGAATATAATCGAGAAAACGTGCCAAAGCCGCAGTCCTACCAGGTCTACCGACAAGGCGACAATGTAACCCAATACTCATCATTTTGGGGGCTGTTTCTCCCTCGGCGTACAAAACATCAAAAGCATCGCGCAGATAGGCAAAGAATTGATCGCCTGAATTAAACCCTTGCGCCGTCGCAAAACGCATGTCGTTGTTATCTAAGGTATAAGGAATGACGAGATGGGGTTTACCGTAGTCATGCACCCAGTAAGGCAGATCGTCGGCGTAGCTGTCGGAGTCGTAGAGAAACCCGCCTTCTTCTACTACCAACTTGCGAGTATGGGGGCTATTGCGTCCCGTATACCAGCCGAGGGGACGGCTTCCCGTTGCTTGGGTATGAATGGCGATCGCTTTTTGTAAATGCTCTCGTTCTAAATCCTCGCCAAAATATTTATAGTCAATCCAGCGATAGCCGTGGCTGGCAATTTCCCAATCTGCTTCTTGTATGGCGGCTACTGCTTCGGGGTTGCGTTCTAACGCCATCGCTACCCCGTACACCGTAACGGGAATCCCTCTTTGCGTAAACAGCCGATACAGCCGCCAAAACCCCGCCCGACTGCCATATTCATACATGGACTCAATATTCATGTGCCGCGCCCCTGCTAAAGGTTCTGCGCCGATAATTTCTGACAAAAAGGCTTCAGAAGCCATATCTCCATGTAGAATGCAGTTCTCTCCACCTTCTTCGTAGTTAATCACAAATTGAACCGCTACGCGGGCTTGTTTTTGCCATTGGGGATCGGGAGGGGTACGACCGTAACCAATTAAATCGCGGGGATATGGTGTAGGCATTGTGTCTGTGTACTTATACGAGAAATTTCAGCGGCAGCGATCGTCGTTATTTTCAACGATAGTACTCGCGACCTAGAGAAAAAAATCGGCAAAATAGAGGGAGCAACGATTTACACCAAACTAAAAAATACTAAACAAACAACCTCCAAATGAATGTTACCCCCACACCGCTAGAACCAGAAATCCTAGAACCAGCTACATTCAGCCACGTTCCTGTATTGAGCCGAGAGTTAATCGCTGGTTTGGCAGTGCGAGCGGAGGGACACTATCTAGATGCTACCGTCGGAGGTGGGGGTCATAGCAGGCTAATTTTGCAAGCTGCGCCAGATGTGAAGCTAACAGCACTCGATCGCGATGCAGCCGCGATCGCCGCAGCCCAAACTCAACTAGCAGAATTTGGCGATCGAGTACAATTTTTACGGAGTAATTTCGCGACTTACACCCCTCAAAACGCAACTTTTGATGGTATTATCGCCGATTTAGGTGTAAGTTCTTACCAATTTGATACAGCGGCAAGAGGCTTTAGTTTTCGCCATGAAGCGCCCCTAGATATGCGTATGGACGATCGCCAATCTCTGACAGCGGCGGAAGCGATTAACACCTGGGATGAAAAAAAACTAGCAGATATTTTCTTTCATTATGGCGAGGAAAGATTTTCACGCCGGATTGCTCGGCGGATTGTGGAAAAACGCCCGTTTCATACGACGACAGAACTAGCTGCTGCGATCGCCTCTGCTGTTCCTGGTGCATATCGTCATGGAAGGATTCACCCTGCTACCCGCGTGTTTCAAGCATTGCGAATTGCTATAAATGACGAACTAACCTCCCTTGAACATTTCCTGCAACTAGCACCAACTTGGCTTAAACCAGGGGGAAGTCTTATCGTTATTAGTTTTCACAGTTTAGAAGATCGGATTGTCAAAAATGCCTTCCGAGCGTCCGAGCTATTACAAATTATTACTAAAAAACCACTCATTGCCCAAACAGATGAACTAGCCCAAAATCCTCGCTCTCGCTCAGCTAAGTTACGAATAGCAACAAGAAGAGATGGTAATGGGTAATGGGTAGTTGGTAGTTGATTGTCAGTTGTCAGTAAGAGCGTGAAGAAAGGATGTGGGGTGTGGGGTGTAAAGATTTTAAATTTCTTTCTCCCTCAGCTTCCTCAGCTCCCGATCGCTGGGCGACTCTCTCTTCTCCCTGCTCCCTACTCCCTTAGCTTGATTTCCGATGCGATCGTTCACAAATCCTTCACATCTTTTGCCTAAGCTCTAAGCTAATTGGAGTCAAGAGCTACAAAATGCAGGTTTGATGAGGGATATTCAAACTCCGCGATCGCATACAAAGGAAAACAAGTCATATGGATTCAAACTGGAAACATAAAACTAAATTTCCGCTTCGTTTATATCTCAAACAACTATTTTTTGGTTCTCTGGATAAAGTTATTCTCAGCCCTACTGCTTTTTGGTATACGTACCAGATCGAGCTTTTAGAAAAATGTTGGCTACAAGATATAAGTCAGCAATTAGAAGACTATTTATATGATAATTGGGACTTCTTCTTAATTGAAAACCACTGGGACTTTTATTGGATGTATCAAGTAGAACGCTGTTGGGAACGAGATTGCATAGAATTTTTAGAAAATTGTTGGCTGCAAGAAGAATAAAGTCAAAAGTTAAAAGTCACAAGTCAAAATCGAGGAGACAGGCGACAAAAGACAGAAGTTATGACTAACCACCGATCGTTAGTCACTAATAACTACTCACTTCCCAATAACTACAAATTGCCCAGGAGGAATGAATTAGGATGAGAATTCTTAAAGTTCAAACATTGCGGGGTCCAAACTACTGGAGCATTCGCCGCCATCAACTAGTTGCTATGCAGCTAGACTTGCAAGAATTGGCAGAAAAACCATCTAATGAAATTCCAGGTTTTTACAAGGGTTTAGTTGAAGCACTACCCAGCTTAGAGGGACATTTCTGTTCTCCTGGGTGTCGCGGCGGCTTCCTAATGCGGCTACGAGAAGGCACGATGATGGGTCATGTAGTCGAACACGTAGCCTTAGAACTACAAGAACTAGCAGGAATGCCAGCAGGCTTTGGACGTACCCGCGAGACGGCTACTGCTGGGGTTTATCACGTTGTATTCGAGTACGAAAACGAGAAAGCCGGACGCTATGCAGCCCGTGCCGCTGTGAGGCTGTGTCAAAGTATTTTGGATCTGGGATACTATCCCCAATCGGAACTAGAACGAGATCTTCAAGATCTCAAAGCACTTCACCAAGATGCGGCTTTGGGTTCTAGTACAGAAGCAATTATTCAAGCAGCAGAGGCGCGAGATATTCCTTGGATGCAACTCGGGGCGCGTTATTTAATTCAACTCGGCTATGGCAAACGGCAGAAGCGCATACAGGCAACTTTAAGCGGCAACACGGGTCTTTTAGGTGTCGAACTTGCCTCTGATAAAGAAGCTACTAAATATATTCTCAGCAATGCTGGCGTACCCGTTCCTAGAGGTACGGCGATCGATTATTTTGACGAACTAGAAGATGCGATCGCCTCTGTTGGTGGTTATCCCATCGTTATCAAACCGCTAGACGGCAACCACGGTAGAGGCATTACACTCGATATTCAAACTTGGGAAGCCGCAGAAGCCGCCTATGATGCAGCCAAAGCAGTTTCTCGATCCATTATTGTCGAACGCTACTATCAAGGGCGCGACCATCGCGTAGTTGTAGTTGATGGTAAAGTTGTCGCAGTTGCCGAACGCATTCCCGCTCATGTTGTGGGAGATGGTAGGAGTACGATTGAGGAATTAATCGAAATTATCAATCAAGACCCCGATCGCGGCGACGGACACGATAATATCCTCACCCGCATTCAGCTCGATCGCAATAGCGATCGCCTCTTAGCACAACAGGGCTACAGCTTAGATAGTATTCTAGACCGAGATGAAATTTGCTATCTACGAGCTACAGCAAACCTTAGCACTGGTGGTATTGCTTGCGATCGCACTGATGAAATTCACCCGGAAAACATTTGGCTAGCGCAACGTGTAGCAAAAATTATCGGTCTAGATATTGCCGGAATCGATATTGTTACCCCAGATATCAGCCGTCCTTTGCGAGAAGTGGGTGGCGTAGTGGTAGAAGTGAATGCCGCGCCTGGTTTTCGGATGCATACCCATCCCAGCCAGGGTAAGCCTCGCGATGTTGCGGGGGCAGTTATCAACATGCTGTTTCCCCCCGGTAAATCCAGCCGCGTTCCCATCCTTGCTGTCACCGGAACCAATGGTAAAACCACAACCACGCGCTTACTTGCCCATATCGTCAAGCAAACTGGTAAGACTGTCGGCTACACCACAACCGATGGGACGTATATCGGCGATTGTTTAGTCGATCGAGGCGATAATACAGGTCCTCAAAGCGCTCGGTTAATTCTGCAAGACCCCACGGTAGACGTGGCTGTATTAGAAGCAGCACGAGGCGGAATTTTGCGCTCTGGGTTGGGATTCAATGCCTGCGATCTCGGAATTATTTTGAATGTAGCTGCCGATCATTTAGGAATTGGCGACATTAATACAGTCGAGCAACTAGCTCACCTCAAGAGTGTCGTTGCAGAAACCGTATTTCCCCACGGTTATGCTATTCTCAACGCTGACGATCCTTTAGTTGCAGCAATGGCAAAACGGGTGAAAGCTCAAATAGCCTACTTTTCACTCAACCCAAATAATCCCATCGTGCGAGAACATACTCGACATGGGGGCTTAGCGGCAGTACATGAAGACGGTTATTTGTCAATACTGCAAGGAGAAATCAAACTACGACTCGAACAAGCAGTCAACGTACCGCTAACGATGGGCGGACGCGCCAACTTTGCGATCGCCAATGCCTTAGCTGCGAGTTTGGCAGCATTTACCCAAAGAATCCCCTTGGGACAGATTAAAGCTGGATTGCAGACATTTCAACCATCTGCCAGCCAAACCCCAGGTAGGATGAATTTATTTGAGTTAGGCGATTATCATGCATTAGTTGACTACGCCCATAACCCCCATAGTTACGAGGCATTGGGTAGCTTTGTTCGCAACTGGCAAGGAGAAAGGATCGGTGTAATCGGGGGACCTGGCGATCGCCGCGACGAAGACTTCATCACCTTGGGCAAACTCGCCGCCGAAATGTTTGACTTTATTATCGTCAAAGAAGACGACGATACGCGCGGTCGTCCCCGTGGCGATGCCGCAGACTTAATCGAAAAAGGCATCCGTCAAGCCAATTCCGACTGCCACTACGAATCCATTTTGGCAGAGACAAGAGCCATTAACACCGCCCTCGACATGGCTTCCCGTGGTAGTTTAGTAGTCGTCCTCCCCGAAAGCGTCAGTCGTGCCATTCGTTTGATTGAATCGCGAAAGAGTGGCTAGTGACTAGTGGCTAGTGGCTACCGACCTCTTTTCACGCACCACGCACCACGCACCACTCACTACACCCTACACCCTACACCCCACACCCCAAGGTATGACCCCCTAACCCGCCCCTC